>JAKAXP010000320.1 GCA_021816545.1 Bacteroidota bacterium | reverse complement strand
CGATCTAAGAGCGGTTTTTTTCATTGGAGCTGAAAGGGGAAAGCTGTTTCTGACCTGTTTCAGACGGTCAGTATCTCTTTCTCCTTTGCCTCCATGACCTTGTCAACCCGGGCAATATGTTTGTCTGTCATATCCTGGATGAGCTTTTCACCTGTCTTCTCCTCGTCTTCGGGCAGGCCTTCCTTCAGGAGGGTTTTAAGTTCATCAAGGAACCACTTTCGTCCGGTACGGATGCTGATCTTGGCGGTTTCAGCCTCCTGCTTCACCTGTTTAACCAGCTGATGGCGCCTTTCTTCCGTCAGGGGAGGGACATTGATCCGAATGACATCACCGTTGTTGATTGGTGTCATGCCAATATTGGCGGCCAGAATGGCTTTCTCGATGACACCGAGCATATTCTTTTCCCATGGCTGGATGAGAATGCTCTTTGCATCAGGGGTATTTATATTGGAAACCTGGGCCAGCGGGGTCATTGTACCGTAATAGTCGACGGTAATGCCGTCAAGCAGCAGCGGGTTGGCTCTTCCTGCACGAAGGTGGGAGAGCTCGTACTCGAGGTGCTTTATGGCCTTTTCCATCTTCTCCTCGGCTTCGTCTCTGATCAGTTCCAGTTCTTCAGTCATATGGTTCTAATTATTGAGGCAGGACAAATGTAGAAAATTCTTTTCAGAGAGTTATCAGGGTGCCGCACTTGCTGCCCTCAGCCACAGCCCTGAGGTTGCCTTCCCTGTTCATGTCGAAGACTATCAGCGGCATGCCGTTCTCACTGCACATTGCGAATGCTGTCTGATCCATCACCCTGAGTTTCTTTTCAATGGCTTCGCCGAAAGTGAGAGAATCATATTTAACTGCCCGGGGGTCCTTTTCCGGGTCAGCGGTATAGACGCCGTCAACCCGGGTACCCTTGAGGAGCACGTCGCAGCCGAGCTCCACCGCCCGGAGTGCTGCAGCAGTATCAGTTGTGAAGAATGGATTGCCCGTTCCTCCCGCAAGTATAGCAACGCAGCCGCAGTCGAGGGCGGCAGAAGCTTTGTCCCTGCTGTAAAGCTCACCCACTGGCTCCATCCGGATTGAAGTAAATACCTTGGCATTGCATCCGGTCCTTGTCAGGAAGCTCTCCAGTGCCAGGCTGTTGATGACTGTGGCAAGCATTCCCATCTGGTCACCCTTTACTCGGTCATAGCCGTCACCGGTGCTTCCCAGTCCGCGGAATATATTTCCCCCGCCAATTACAATTGCAACCTGGCATCCGGCATCAACTATATCCCTGACCTGTTTCGCATAGCTCTCCAGAACTCCGGCATCAAGGCCGGTGCCGTCAGGACCGCCGGCAGACTCACCGCTGAGCTTGAGCAATATTCTTTTGTACTTCATTGATGCATACTCGTTTTATGACGGTAACGAAATTAGCAAAAAATGTGCGGTGAAGATCAAACAGTCCCGAAAAAACAGAGCGGCGCCCTGCTGAGGAGCGCCGTTGTCTGTTTGTAATGCACTGGTTACTGCCTACTCCTTTTTCTCCAGCGTGTCAGTCCTGAAAATGTAGTAGAGCGGACATACGCCTGTGAGAGCGGTAACCGCCAGAATGATAGCCAGGATAACGAAAATGAGCCCCAGCATCTTACCGACAAAGAAGTAAAGAATTACGAGCAGTGCAGCCACAACCAGCCTTACCGTCATGTCTGTTTTACCGATGTTCTTTTTCATAGGTTATTTCAAATTTGGTGATACAATTTACTAATAAATAATCACAAAACCGGGGAAAAATTCGAGACAGGCAAAGGTGGGTAAAAAAGGAAACGACGCCTGTCAGGACGTCGTTTCGGTTATGAGATCAGTTAACTATCAGACGTTAAGTGTGTAGCGGACGAAGCCGGTTGCCTTGAGGGCCTTGTCCTGGCTTTCGAGGTACTGCCTGATGCTGAGTTTGTTGTCCTTTATGAACTCCTGGTTCATAAGGGTGCTCTCCTTGAAGAACTTGTTCAGTTTGCCCTGTGCAATCTTTTCAAGCATCTCCTCCGGTTTACCTTCGCGGCGTGCCTGTTCCTTGGCGATATCAAGCTCCTGTGCAAGTATCTTTTCGGGAACATCGTCCTTGTCAACCGAGACGGGGTTCATAGCGGCAACCTGCATTGCAACATCCTTGTAAACCTGCTGGTCAATGCCGGCCTTGCTGAAGCCTACCATTGTGGCAAGCTTGTTTCCGGCATGGATATAGGCCTGAACTGCAGGAGCACTGAGGGTGCTGAAGAATGTAAGTTCAAATTTCTCCCCGGTGATACCGCTCTTTTCGAGAACCAGGTCTGAAGCTTTCTTGCCGTCAACCGACAGGTTCTTAAGTCCTTCGAGATCAGCAGGTGCTGATTTAAGGGCTGCATTAAGAATCTGGTTTCCGAGTGCGATGAAATCGGCATTCTTTGCTACGAAATCAGTCTCGCAATTGAGTGCTATCATCATCCCGGTCTTGCCGTCTGCGGTTGTCTTTGCAAGGACAACACCTTCACTGGCTTCGCGGTCAGCGCGCTTGTTAGCGATAGCCTGACCTCTCTTGCGAATCAGTTCCTGTGCTTTTTCAAAATCGCCTGCTGCCTCTTCAAGGGCTTTTTTGCAGTCCATCATGCCGGCGCCAGTCATCCTTCTCAGTTTGGCGACATCGGCAGCGCTAATATTTGACATAGTGTTGAATCTGTTTAATGGTTGATTTGACTATTCTTCCTCTTCGGTGGCTTCTGTGACTTCCTCTGCAGCTTTTTCAGCTTCATCTTCAACGGAGTCGTTAACCTTCACCACAGGTTTCTCATCTTCATAGTCGGCAGCCCTGAATTTGCCCTTGCGGGAGCCTTCCGGCATCTCTTCCCTGTCAGCCTGCGGGCTGTCCTTGTCTTTCTCAGCTTTCCGCTCATTGAGTCCTTCAGCAATTGCCTGGCACATGATTTCAATCACCAGCGAGATTGACTTGGCGGCGTCATCATTAGCAGGGATCACGAAGTCGATATCTGACGGATCCGAG
>JAKAXP010000031.1 GCA_021816545.1 Bacteroidota bacterium | reverse complement strand
CTTGCCGTACTGGAAAAGAGAGCAGGATTCAGGCTTGGGGTGAAGGATGTCTTCCTGAATATTGCAGGCGGGCTCAAGGTGAGTGACCCGGCAATTGACCTGGCTGTGGCTGCGGCTGTACTGTCATCAAACCTCGATGCTCCGGTCGACCATCATACAGCCTTTGCCGCCGAGGTCGGCCTCTCAGGAGAGATCAGACCCGTGGCACGGATAGAGCAGCGTATCATGGAGGCAGCCAGGATGGGATTCAATGAGATGGTAATATCCGGATTTCACAGGGATGTAAGGGAAGTCCCCGGACTCAAAATATCCAAAGTTTACAAGATTGAGGGACTTGTAAAGCTCCTCTTTTCCTGAAAATTCCACCTGCCCTCCAACCCTCAGACTTTCAGACCCTCAGATTGAGGAGCAAGGCGACGAAACCCCGCATCCGCCAATTGGCGGATCGGGGCCTTCAGACTGCAAGACCTCCAGACCGCAAAACCGCAAGACCTCAGACCCTCTTAGTATTCCCTTTGCCTGTACGGATTGCCCTGCTGCTCCTTCTTCACCCTGTCACAGTCGAGCTCCACATTGAACCCGGGAGGCGCTTCAAAATCAGTAGCCGCCATGGATGCAAAATCCTTGTCTGCCAGCAGCTTCTGCATGAATATGCCGTAAACCGGAAGTGCCATGTTGGCACCCTGCCCCATTGAGAGATCCTCAAAGTGGATAGCCTGATCCTCCCAGCCAGTCCAGACCCCTGCAACCAGGTCAGGCATTACCCCCATGTACCACCCGTTCGAATGGTTCTGGGTGGTACCGGTCTTGCCGCCCATCGGGTTGGTGAGCTTATAGGTAAGCCTTAATCTGATAGCAGTCCCGTTGGATACCACACCCTGCAGCAGTGATGTCATCAGATATGCGTCATTCTCACTGATAACCTCATCGATGAACGGGGTGAAGGATGAAATGATATTACCATTGCGGTCCTCAATGCGTGTGACATAAAGCGGGCGGGTATAGACCCCCTTGTTGGCGAACGTACCGTAGGCCCCCACCATCTCTTCGACGGAAAGATCGGAGGTGCCGAGGAAGATGGAGACAACCGGGTCAATGTAGCTCCTGATGCCCATCCGGTGCATAATGTCAACAACTGCCTGTGGCGTGAACTGCTTCATCAGCCATGCCGAGATGTAGTTCTCCGACTGGGCGAGGCCCCACTTGAGTGTCACCATCTTGCCGTGATACTCTTCGGGTCCCGAGCTCCTGGGTATCCAGACAGAGTCATTGACCTCAAAGGTCCTGGATATGTTCTCCACCTCGTAGCAGGGCGAGTAGCCGTCCTGCATTGCCAGAGTATAAAGGAAGGGCTTGATAGTTGATCCCACCTGTTTCTTCTGCTGTGTGACAGCATCATACTTGAAGTACCTGAAGTCGGGTCCTCCGACATATGCTTTGACATGTCCCGTGTGCGGGTCCATCGCCATGAATGATGATCGCACGAAGAACTTGTAATACTTTATTGAATCAAGAGGGGTCAGCACGGTGTCCACCTCACCTTTCCATGAAAAGAGTTTCATGGGCACCGGTGTGTTGAATGCGAGGGTGACTGAGTCTTCAGGTATGCCGTTGCGCCTCATGCTCTGGTACCTGTCGCTCTGCCTGACTGACCTTTCCATTATCTGCCTGACCTGGGCAGTGGTGAGGTCATTTGAATACGGCGGATTCCTGTAGGTTTTTGCCCTCTTGTCAAAGACAGGCTGCAGGTTCTTGGAAAGGTGTTCCACCAGGGCCTCCTCGGCATAGGTCTGCATCTTCGAGTTGAGGGTGGTATAGATCCTCAGACCGTCACGGTAGAGGTTGTATGGTGAGCCGTCAGGTTTTGTGTTCTTGTTGCACCAGCCGTAAAGCGGGTCATTCTGCCACCGCCAGAGGGCATCCTGGTACTGGTCATCAGAGTAATACCACTCCCTCTGAGGCTCGCGGCTGTTCATCGTTGACCTTATATATTCCCTGAAGTAAGTTGCAAGGCCGGTGTTGTGGCTGTCCTCGCGCAGGTCAATTCCAAGCGGTAGCTGGCTTACCGAATCAGCCACAGCGCGTGAGATATAACCATAGCGTTCCATCTGGGAAATAACCACGTTTCTCCTTTTAAGTGCCGTCTCTTCGTTGCGAAGCGGGTTGTAGGCAACCGAGTTCTTAAGCATCCCCACCAGCATTGCTGACTGCTCAATGTTAAGTGAGTCAGGTGTGGTGTTGAAGTATATGCGGGCAGCCGAGTTTATCCCAACGGCATTGTATATGAAGTCAAAGACATTCAGATACATTGTAATGATCTCTTCCTTCGTGTAGCTCCGTTCGAGCTTCACCGCCGTCTGCCACTCCTTGAATTTCGCAACTGCAAGCTTCGAGGCACGCACGATGGCGGGGTCATTTGAAAGATCCCTTGGGAGGAAGAGGTTTTTCGCAAGCTGCTGTGTGATTGTACTGCCGCCGCCGGTGTTCTGTCCTAAAATTATCGTTTTCACAAGCACTCTTGCGAGACCCCGGAAGTCGATGCCGGAATGCCTGTAAAACCTGATATCCTCTGTGGCAATGAGCGCATCAATGACATAGGGAGAGATATTTTCATACTCTGTCCATGTGCGGTTCTGAATATAGAACTTACCGAGGAGCACATTGTCTTCTGAATAGACCTCGGCTGCAAGGCTGTTGTCAGGGTTCTCGAGCTCCTCGAACGAGGGCAGCGGACCAAGCCTGTGAGTTGAAATCAGGATGAACAGTGTCAGCAGGAACACTACCGGCAGAGATATGATCACCCAGAACCAGATAATGTTTTTCCGGAATTTTTTATCCCTCATGATACCCTCATTATAAGGCCGCTAATTTAATGATTAATACAGAAATTTTCTCAAAATTTTGAAGATGGCGCCCTTATTCATTTACTTTGCCCTGTTTTTAAAAAATCTCGGATGACTGATAATCTGGTTATAGTTGAATCACCTGCCAAAGCAAAAACGATAGAAAAATTTCTCGGAAAGGATTATACTGTTGTGTCTAGTTTCGGGCACATTCGTGACCTCGTCAGGAATAATCTCGGAGTGGAGGTCGACAAGGGGTTTGCCCCGGTTTATGAGATCCCTGAGGACAAGAAGAAGGTTGTAGCCGAGCTCCGCAAGCTTGCAGGGCAGGCTAAGACCGTATGGATTGCCTCTGATGAGGACCGTGAGGGAGAGGCCATTGCATGGCATCTCATAGCAGTTCTCGGGCTTGACCCGGAGACCACACGCCGCATAGTGTTTCATGAGATTACGAAAGATGCAATCACACGGGCGGTAGAATCACCCCGCCAGGTTGACATGAATCTTGTCAACGCACAGCAGGCACGAAGGATCCTCGACAGGCTTGTCGGTTTCGAGCTCTCTCCGGTACTCTGGAAGAAGGTGCAGCCGTCACTTTCTGCAGGGAGGGTTCAGTCGGTTGCTGTCAGGCTGCTGGTTGACCGTGAGCGCGAGATAATAGGATTTGTTGCTGACTCCGCATTCAGGGTCACCGGTTCTTTCAGCGGCAGGAACAGTGAAGGCACAGATGTTCTGCTTAAGGCCGAATGTCCGAAGAAATTCACCACGGAGCCTGAGGCAAGGCAGTTCCTGGAAAAATGCAGTGAATCTGCCTTCACAGTCGAAAATATAGTTGTGAAGCCCGGTACAAGGTCACCGGCGCCACCCTTCACCACCTCCACCCTGCAGCAGGAAGCCTACCGCAAGCTTGGATTCTCCGTAGCACAGACAATGTCGGTGGCACAGAAGCTGTACGAGGCCGGAAAGATCACATACATGAGGACCGACTCAACAAACCTCTCCTCGCTGGCGCTCAACACAGCCAGGGATGTCATCACCTCAGAATACGGTCCGGAATATTCCCGCACACGCCAGTTCAAGACACATTCGCGCGGTGCCCAGGAGGCACACGAAGCCATCAGGCCAACCTATTTTGACAGGAAGGATACAACTGGCAGCAACAATGAGAAGAGGCTTTACGAGCTCATCTGGCGCAGGGCGATAGCCTCACAGATGGCGGATGCCAGGGTTGAAAAGACAACCATCACAATAGGCATGTCTTCCTCACCCGTAAATTTCACCGCCACCGGTGAAGTGGTTCTCTTCGACGGGTTCCTGAAGGTCTACACCGAGTCATATGACAGCAACAATGCCGAAGACGAAAAGGCCATACTTCCGCGCGTGGACAAGGGTATGGGGCTTACACCCGAGAGCATCACGGCACTGCAGCGCTTCACCTCTCCCCCGCCGCGCTACACTGAGGCCAGCCTGGTGAAGAAGCTTGAGGAACTGGGTATAGGAAGACCATCCACCTACGCACCTATTATATCAACCATACAGTCTCGCGGCTATGTGGCCCGCGAGGACAGGCCCGGGGAGAAGCGCACCCTTGCACAGCTGACCCTTGCAAAGGGAAAGATCACACGGAGCGAAAAGACAGAGATAGCCGGCAAGGAGAAGTCCAAACTCTTCCCTAAAGATATCGGGATGATAGTCAATGACTTCCTTATATCAAACTTCCCTGATATCCTTGACTACAACTTTACGGCAGGGGTTGAGAAGGAGTTTGACGAGATAGCGGCCGGGGAGACAAAGTGGGAAAAGATGATTTCCACATTCTACGGTCCGTTCCGGAAGACTGTTGACGACTCTCTTTCAACGCGTGCACGGATGACGGGCGCGCGGCAGCTTGGAACGGATCCGGCAACGGGCCTCCCGGTATCGGTGAAGATGAGCAGGTTCGGACCCGTTGTACAGCTGGGCGAGGCCTCGGAGGAGCAGAAACCGCGGTTTGCAAACCTCAGGCGTGACCAGTTGCTTGAGACCATAACACTTGAGGAGGCCCTCGCCCTCTTCGCGCTGCCGCGCGCCGTGGGCACCTTCGAAGAGAGCGAAATGACCGTTGGTGTCGGTAAGTTCGGCCCCTATGTCAAGCATGCAGGCAAGTTCTACTCCCTGAAGAGAGGAGTTGATGACCCGTACACAATCACTGAAGAGAGAGCTGCAGAGCTTATCAGGGAAAAGCGCGAAGGGGAAAAGCAGAAGGTAATCAGCGAACTGGGTGACATAATGGTCCTGAACGGAAGGTATGGTCCATATATAATGCATGACAAGACGAACTACCGCATTCCCAAGGGCACCGATCCTCATAAGCTTACAAGGGATGAGTGCCTGGCAATTATTGAAAGGGGGAGCAAGACAAAGAGCGTCCGGGGCAAAAAGAAGAAGTGACCTTATATTATATGATAGACCTGAACCAGTATATTGACCCTGTATGCCTCGACAAGCCCGGTGTGGAACCGCTGAAGGGGTCTTCTGCCTTCCCGCATAATGTGGCTGTCAATACCGGGAATGAGCCTATCGGTGAACTTGACGGTTTTGCCGTAGCCATCATCGGGGTGCCTGATGACCGTGCATCGGCAAATACCGGAGCGGCACTGGCACCCGATGCTGTCAGGAAGAGCCTTTACTCATTCTCCAGGCTGCCGGGCAGGCTGAAGGTCACTGACCTGGGCAACTTCAGGCCGGGAGCATCGTTTGATGACACTATTGCCGGCCTGCGCGACGTACTGCTTCAGCTTCTTTCAAAGAATATCGTACCGGTTGTCATTGGGGGCACAAGCGCACTGATGCCTGCAATTGACCGGGCACTCTCTGCCGGGAAACAGAAATGGTCACTCGTCTCGGTAGATTCACGCATCGATTTCACAGCTGAAAAACGGCCGTCTGACTCGCTGAACTGGATGAATGATCTCATCTACCGAAGCGGCAGCGGTCTTTCGCACCTTTCGGCCATCGGCCACCAGACATACCTCACTGACCAGCAGGTTGTGAACCGGTTCAACCGCAGGCACTATGACATGATGCGCATCGGAGAGGTGCGTGCTGCCGTGCACGAGACCGAACCCCTCTTCCGAGATGCCTCTGTAGCAGTGTTTGATATCGGGTCAGTGCGTCAGTCTGATGCACCCGGGACATTCCTCCCCTCCGCAAACGGGTTTTACGGTGAGGAGATCTGCCTGCTCTCAAGGTATGCAGGCCTTTCTGACAACCTGAAGGTCTTTTCTGTGATGGAGGTCAATCCTGCCCTTGACACAAGGATGCAGACATCTCACCTTGCAGCACAGCTTATATGGTTCTTCCTTGAAGGATTCTCACAGAAACAGTATGAGGTCTCCTTCCTCAGTGACCAGAACAGCAGCAGGTTTACCCGTTATCATGTCACCCTCAGTGATCTTGAGAGTGAAGCAATCTTCATAAAGAGCATGATTACAGACCGCTGGTGGATGGAGATCCGTAATCCTGCCGGCGAGCCGCAGCACCTGGCCTGTTCATATGAGGACTACCTCATGGCCAACCGTGACCAGGTACCCATAAGGTGGACGCGGGGACTGCTCAGGTACGGTCATTGATTTTTGGCCTCAATTTTGTGGCATGTATATTTTTTTATTTATTTTACCCGTTATATGTAAGGGTTTACTGGCAGCCCCTGAATATGAAGAAACTCAGGATAATCATCCTCGCATTTTTACTCCCGGCGGGCATCGTCTGCGGTCAGCAGGATCCGGTGTTCAGCCATTATATGTTCAACACCCAGGCATTTAATCCCGGGTATTCGGGCATGTCAGGGATGATCACTGCCTCAGCCCTCACCCGCCAGCAGTGGGTCGGGTTCCCCGGGGCCCCTTCAACGATGCTCTTCAGCGTAAATGCCCCCTTCACCCTCTTCGGCTTCCGCAGCGGTGCCGGCCTCCTCGTTGAGGCTGACAAGTACGGCTTCAGCAATGACATTGACATCAGCCTCGCCTATTCAGGTCTTTTCTCAATAGGTACAGGTACCCTCGGGGCAGGAATCAGCGCCGGGATGCTAAACAAGACCGTATCACCTGAGTGGTTCATCCCATCAGGCCCGGGACACACACCACCGTCCGGGGACCCGCTGATACCCGAAAATGATGAATCTTTTATAGCACTCGATATTTCTGCCGGAGTCTTCTACCAGGGACTCAATTACTATGCGGGCATATCCGTCACACACCTGAACCAGCCGAAGATAAAATATTCGGAAACAGCTACTTACGTCAGCCGCACATATTACCTCACAGCGGGTTATTTCTTCCAGCTCCCGAACCCTTCCTTTGAGCTTGTCCCATCCGTTTTTATTGTGAATGACGGGGCTGCAACACAATATTTAGCCACCGCAATGGTTAGATACAATAAAAAGATATGGGGTGGCGTTTCTTACAGGATAAGTGACGCAATCACAGGATTCGCAGGCATAGAATTGTACAACGGTCTAAAGATTGGATATGGATATGACTTCCCGATATCGGAGATCAGAAAAGGAACCAGCGGCTCGCACGAGTTCGTCGTTTCTTACAGCTTCGACGTCGGTCTCGGGAAGAGCGTTACCAGGTACAAGAGTATCCGTTTCCTGTAAAGGACAGCAAAAAATAAAATTACTTGCATATTTAAATTAATGAGTATATGAAAAAGGTAACCCTTTTAGCTCTTGCGTTGATCTTGATTTTAAGCAGCTGTGGCTCTTATGAATCAGGCGAGTTGACAGGCGTTCAGGGAAGGAAGAAGTTTTACGAGCCGGAGCCGTTTGAAATGGCTTTCATTCCGGCCGGTTCCTTTATTCAGGGACCGAGTGACCAGGATCCTCTGCGCGCCATGAACAGCCTCTCCAAAACAGTTACGGTTGAAGCATTCTGGATGGACCAGACAGAGATCACCAATAATAAATACCGTCAGTTCACCTACTGGGTGCGTGACTCCATCCTCAGGACAAAACTGGGAGAGGAAGGCATTGAGGGTTACGAATTCTTCAGGACTGATGAAGAGGGTAATGTAATGGAGCCCAACGTTCTGAACTGGGATGAGGAGATTGACTATGAAGATGAGAACGTTCAGGCAGTGCTTGAGAGCATGTATTATCCTCCCGAGGAGAGATTCAACGGGAACAAGCAGTGGGACACCCGGCTCCTGAACTACTCATATTTCTGGGTTGACTACAAGCAGGCTGCAAAAGCCAGGTATAACTACAAGGACCAGAAGTACGAAGGTACTGTCACCGATCTCGAGGGTAACACCACGGAGGTTAAGGACCGCTCTTCCTTTATAATGCATCATGTTGTAAATATCTATCCTGATACCCTGGCATGGATCAGGGACTTCACCTATTCATTCAACGAACCGTGGGCTACGCTTTATTTCTGGCATCCCGGTTATGATGACTATCCAGTTGTTGGTGTATCATGGGTACAGGCCCGCGCATTCAGCGTATGGCGTACGAACTTCATGAACGAGCACCTGCGTGCACAGGGCATCGCCGATGTTCACAACTACCGCCTCCCGCTGGAGACTGAATGGGAATATGCAGCCCGCGGTGGCCTTGACCTGTCGATGTATCCGTGGGGTGGCCCCTATACCCGCAACTACCAGGGTTGCTTCCTCGCAAACTTCAAGCCCCTTCGCGGGAACTATATTGACGACGGAGCCGTCTATACAATCAAGGTGGCCTCCTTCGAACCAAACGAATACGGACTGTTTGATATGGCCGGCAACGTGGCCGAATGGACCTCTAACGCCTACCATCCGTCATCATATGTCTTCACCCATGACCTTAATCCCGACTATGAATACAATGCCCGTCCGGAGGATCCTGCCGTTCTCAAGCGCAAGGTCATCAGGGGCGGATCATGGAAGGATATTGCATACTTCATGCAGACATCGTCAAGGGATTACGAATACCAGGATTCTACAAAATCATTTGTGGGATTCCGGAATGTCAGAACTTATATCGGAGTAAATAACTAATACTGTCTAACTTTTAAAAAATCACAATAATGGGCCTCTCGGAATTAGTTCACACAAGCAGATGGAAAGGTTTTATGGCAAAACTTTACGGCTGGGGTGCCTCGGTCGTTATCATCGGTGCTCTCTTCAAGATTCAGCACTATCCAATGGCAGGTCTGTTCCTGTCAGTGGGTCTCATAACTGAAGCTGTCATATTCTTCTTTTCGGCCTTTGAGCCTCTTAAAGAAGAGCCGGACTGGAAACTCGTTTACCCGCAGCTAGATCCCAACTACTCCGGAGAGGAAATCGGCTTTGCAGCTATCGGTGGCGGTGGCGGCGGTTACGGCGGCGGAGCAGGACTCTCGCAGTTTGACAAGATGCTTGCCGACGCAGGTATAACACCCGCCGTGTTCGACAGCCTCAGCCAGGGTCTGAAAAAACTCACCGAAACCACCAATAACTTTAACGCTATGGGTGACCTGGCAGCTACTACCAATGAGTATGCCGGCACAATAAGAAAGGCTAACGAGTCTCTCCTGAACCTCTCTGAGTCTGCCAAACAGACAGCAAGACACATGGCTGATTCAAATCCTGTCTACCAGGCAATGGGAGAAACATCGAAGACAATTGAAACCGGAGGCAAATCATATCATGAGAAGCTCGAGGCTCTCAACAAGAACCTCTCTGCCCTCAATGCAGCATATGAGCTTCAGCTTCGCGGAGCCAATGACCATGTTAAGAGCACTGAAGTTATTTACAAGGGAATAGAGGGTATGATGAAAGACCTTTCCGGTTCAGCCGATGACACAAAGAAATACCGTGAACAGGTTGCCAGGCTGAATGAAAACCTCAACTCCCTGAACAATGTCTACGGCAATATGCTTGCCGCCATGAACGTGAAGTAATGTTGAGATCATCAATATATACGCTAACATTTAAACTATCAGCAAATGGCTAAGGGAAAAGAGACCCCGCGGCAAAAGATGATCGGGATGATGTACCTCATCCTGACAGCAATGCTTGCTCTTAACGTTTCAAAGGAGGCGGTTGAGGCTTTCAAGAAGGTTGACCTGAGCCTGACCAAGACCACCGCCAACTACATTAAGAAGAACGAGGAAACCTATGCGGCTTTCAGGGCAGCTGCTGAAGAAAATCCCGAGAAGGCAGACGCCTGGAAGGTGAAGGCCTACGAGGTCAAAGGCCGTGCTGATGAAGTCTACAACTACATCCAGGATCTTAAGATTGAGATCATTACCACAGCTGAAGGCCCGGAATCGGAAGCTCTTCTTCCTGACGGTCAGATTGATGTCACCAAGGTAAAGAAGATCGATGAGAACAACATTCCTTCGGAGATTCTTATAGGTGCAAACCAGGGCGGTAAGGGGAATGACCTCAAGGCGCTGATAGAAGACTACCGTGAGTTCCTTATTGAGACACTTGAAGGCAAGGATCCAAATGCTGAACAGTCGATACTTGATATCCTCAATACCGATGACCCGCAAAACCTTGAAAAGACAGGAACCGAGAACTGGGTCACAGCCAACTTTCAGACCCTGCCACTGGTGGCCGTAATAACCATCCTTTCCAAGATGCAGGTTGACGTCCGCAATGCAGAGACCGATATTCTGAACTTCCTTTACACCCAGATTGACGCTGGCGCATTCAGATTCAACTATATCGTCCCAACAGTTACTACAAACACCTCTTACGTGATGCAGGGCAATACGTATGATGCACGCGTTTTCGTGGCTGCCACTGACACCACCCAGGACCTGGAAATCTTCGTCGGACCGTATACTACAAAGGATAATCCTGACGGAACAAAAACATATGAGCCATCCGCCAACGCCACGAAGCTCAATATCGATGAATCAGGAAGGGGTATCTACAACGTGAAGGCTACTTCAGTAGGTGAAAAATCATGGGGTGGCGTCATCAGGATGAAGGCCCCGGACGGCAGCGTACGTACCTTCAACTTTGATCAGAAATACTCAGTTGGCATGCCCAACGTGGTTGTCTCTCCCACCGCAATGAACGTCCTCTACCAGGGCATCCAGAACCCGCTTGACATTTCAGTTCCGGGTGTGGGATCAGACAAGCTTACCGTCCGCATGACAAACGGTGACATCAAGAAGGGCAAATACAAGGACTACCGCGGTGAATACGTAGCACAGCCCCGTACAGTAGGCCAGAACGCAGAGATCATCGTTTCAGCCAATATCGACGGCAAAGTGCAGACATTCCCGGCTGTGGAATTCAGGGTAAGAAGACTGCCTGACCCGGAGGCAAGATTTGCAAACATGAAGGAAGGTACCGTGCTCAAGAGCGTGGCCTCCGCACAGCAGGTGGTGACCGCAGTGCTCGAAAACTTTGAGTTTGACCTCACCTATACTGTAACAGGATTTACGGTCTCTGTCAATGACAAGGGATTTGAGATCACGGCTGAATCAAACAACAACAGGCTTACCGACAAGCAGAAGAGCCTTATCTCCAACCTGCGTGCCGGCCAGAAACTGATAATTGAAAAGATCAAGGCAGTCGGCCCCGACGGCAGAACCAGGGACCTTAACCCGATCATTCTTAAGATTAACTAACAACAGAAGATACAAACCATGAACAGGACAATCCTGGCAGGCCTCGCAGGCCTCCTGATCTGTACAGGCGCAATGGCCCAGTCGTTCGGCGACATCTACACAAAACAGATGCCCGATAACCAGAAGGTGAATTATACCTACCTGGGTGAATCAGACGTGATCTGGTCAAAGAGACTATACCGTATAATCGACCTGAGGGAAAAGATGAACCTGAACCTCTACTATCCGTCACTCAGGTACGATGGAGCGACCAACCGCTTCATCTCTGAGATGTCAGACGGCAGGATGAATTTTTCAGGTATCCTCCTGAATGAGATACTCTCGGGAAGGGTTCCGGCCACTGACGGTGACGCCATGACAGTACCAACAACGTACAATGACATTGCGGCAAAGATGAACCGTGATACGATTACAATTGCTGTTGTCGGTGCTGACGGCATGGAGCATGACTCTACAGTGACCAATATGGAGAACCCGGCAGACATCAAACAGCTGATGCTGCTCGAGGAGTGGTTCTTTGACAAGAAGCATTCGCGCCTCGATGTCCGTATAATAGGAATATGCCCCATCTATATGGGCTATGACCCCATCACCTCAAGACTGGTGAAGAGGCGCCTCTTCTGGATCAGGTATGAAGATGTAAGGCAGGCACTTGCACAGAGCGAGGCATTCAACTCCTTCAATGACGCACAGCGCATATCCTTTGAGGATCTGATGCTGCAGCGAAGGTTCAACGGTTATATAGTTGCCGAATCCAACGTCTATGATGACAGGTCGATCAACCAGTACAAGATGGGCCCGTCACAGATTTTCGAAGCGGAAAGGATAAAGAACGAGATCTTCAACTTTGAACAGGATCTCTGGGAATACTAACAGATCTTCGGATTTGACTTAAACAAAGAGAGAGGCACGAAACCTCTCTCTTTGTTTTTACAGGTATTTCTCCCCCGTCTCGCGGCCGACATCATCAAGATAAAGCTTGATGTTCTGTTCCTGCTCCCGTGAAACTATCAAGAGCACATCACCACTGTCTATGATGATGTAGTCATCCAGCCCCTGGATAACGGCCACCTTGCCCTGGGGAAGACTTATTATGTTTCCCTCAGAATTGTAAGTAAAGGCTTTCGAGTTCAGCACGGCATTATCATTCCTGTCATGGTCTGAATGAAGATAAAGCGAACTCCATGTCCCAAGATCTGACCAGCCGAGGTCAGTGCATATGACATACACATTGTCAGCCTTCTCCATGATTCCGTAATCAACCGAGATGCTGCTGCACTGGGCGTATGCCCTTGTTATGAAGTCCTTTTCAGCGGATGTGCTGAAGAGATCCTTCCCTTCGTTGAATGTATGGAAGATGTCAGGCAGGTGCCTGTTATATGATTCCATGACTGTTGCAGCCCTCCAGATGAAAATGCCGCTGTTCCAGTAGAAGTCGCCGCTCTCAATGAAAAGCTTCGCCATGGCAAGTTCGGGCTTCTCGGTAAAGGCCTTTACCTTGTGAAGATCCGCATACCCTCTTACAGGCTGCATGGTGTTGGCCTGGATATAGCCGTAGCCGGTCTCAGGTCTGTCAGGCCTGATCCCGAGGGTCAGCAGGGCATCATGCTCAGATGCGAACCTGAAAGCTTCATCCATCACCTTCCTGAACTCGTCCTCCCTGGTGATCAGATGATCCGAGGGAGCCACAGCTATCACGGCATCAGGATTCTCGGCCATAATGCGGAAAATCCCGTAGGCAATGCATGGGGCGGTGTTTCGTCTCAGCGGCTCAGCCAGGACATGGTCAGGATCAATACCGAGCTGGCTGACAACCATGTCACTGCTATCCTCATTCGTGACGACATAGATGTTTTCCGGCGGACAGATGTCCCTGAAGCGGCGGTATGTCATCTGGATCAGGGTTTCTCCCGTTCCGAGAATATCGAGAAACTGCTTTGACTTCTCCCTCCTGCTCAACGGCCAGAAACGGCTTCCGACACCACCGGCCATGATCAGTAAATAGCGGTTTTTCATGATTTTTCTGAATGGATATGCATTAATACAAATATATAAAAACCTTGCAGGAAAACCGGCCCGGGGTCCGGTGCGGCGAATTATTGTTAAATTTGGGCTGACAATTGACAAACATGTTCAGATTCCTGTCAGGATTCGGCTCTTACTGGATGTTGCTGGCCAGGGTGTTCGCCAGGCCTGAGAAGCATTCAATTTATTACCGCCAGACAATGAAGGAGCTGGTGAGCCTGGGACTCAGGTCAATAGGCATTGTCACAATCGTTTCCTTCTTCATGGGGGCTGTAATCACCCTCCAGACAGCCTACAACACTGAAAATCCGATCTACCCGACCTACCTCATTGGCCTCGGCGCCAGGGACTCGATTTTGCTTGAGTTCTCCTCCACAATCGTGGCCCTTATCCTTGCCGGCAAGGTAGGTTCAAACATAGCATCCGAAATAGGCACAATGAGGGTGACGGAACAGATTGATGCCCTTGAACTTATGGGTGTCAACTCGGCTTCGTACGTCATCCTGCCGAAAGTGGTCGCCGCCGTCCTGTTCAACCCCATACTCACCCTGATAAGCATCATTACCGGAATAACCGGCGGATGGATTGTGGGTACGAGCGCCGGCGTCATCACTTCCCAGGATTATATCTACGGCATTCAGTATGCATTTATCCCTTACTATATCACCTATGCCCTGATAAAAACTGTAATCTTCGCCTTTATTATCACAACAGTCTCGGCGTACCAGGGATACATAGTCGAAGGAGGATCCCTTGAGGTGGGACGTGCAAGCACAAAGGCCGTGGTCTACAGCAGTGTGACCATACTCCTG
>JAKAXP010000319.1 GCA_021816545.1 Bacteroidota bacterium | reverse complement strand
AAGAGGTTGATATCCCCAAGATCCTCAAGGAAATATATTTTCTCTTCCGGATAATAGACATAAATTTCAGGAACCGGCAGTCCCTTTGACCTGAAATGGTTTGAGAACCCGACAAATGCTTCGTTCTCCTCGCGGCTCGGGTTATAGGCACCAATCACCTGGTCTTCGCGGCAGATGAGCCTGAAATATACCCTGTCTGAGCCCGATTGCGGCAGGCGGGTGATTATTTCAGGCGGTGAACCCTTCCAGCGTTCAAAGGCTTTTTCTACTGTCGTCCTTATATCCATATCAGAATCTGATAACTATCTTTTTCCTGTATAGTATGTAACCAAACGCCCATATTATCATCACCTGGATAATGGCAAAGAGCAGGCTGGCCAGTTTCTGCTGCTCGAAGAGCGGGCTGCAGATATGTGTGAATATCCAGTTGTAGAGGCTTACCTCCCCGATCTTGACAGCCAGCATTGTCTTGGTCCATATCCCTGCAAGCAGGTAGGTAAACATTGCATTTGTGCCGAAAGTATTGAAGAAGCCTGTCCACCCCTTGAAGTTCCAGATATCAACAATCACAAAGAGCAGGGCAAGCAATACCATTCCTATGCCTCCGGCATACAGAACGTAGGAGCTGGTCCATATCGGTTTGTTGATGGGGAAATACTGTCCCCACAGCAGCCCTGCCCCTATCAGTACTGCTCCGGTAAGTGTCAGCCAGCCCGGTGTCTTCCAGGTGGTGCCGCCGGAGCTTATAAGTCCTCCTGCCATGAAACCAAGCAGCACGGTGGCTGTCGCCGGCAGGGTGCTCAGCAGACCCTCCGGGTCGAAAGGCATCCCGAATCCCTTGTACAGGTGGTTTTCGCCGAGAACGGCTATGTCAAGTGTGCGCGCATAGTTGCCTTCAAGAGAATAAGGATCGGCTCCGCCCATGAAGTGCATCAGGGCCCAGTAACCGAAAAGTATCACTGCCGTGGCTATCCAGATGTAATTCTTCCGTATAAGCATCACAAGCACTGCACCAAGTCCCCATGCCAGTGCAATCCTCTGAAGCACTCCCATAATGCGGAGCGTGCTGTAGTCACGGACGAAATGTGGAAAGATGTTAAGGAAGAGCCCGGCGGCGAAGATGAGCAGCACCCTTCGCAGAATGCGGAAGAGCGAAGCGCCGGAAAATTCGAAATTATACTTTCGCAGGGAGTAGAACATTGCCACTCCGGAGATGAAGAGGAATGAAGGGAAGACAAGGTCTGTGGGGGTGCAGCCATGCCACGATGCATGCCTGAGAGGAGCATATACATGACTCCATGTGCCCGGGGTGTTGACAATGATCATGAATGCCACGGTCATCCCCCTGAATACGTCAAGTGACATAAGCCGTGCCGGTTTGCCGGCACTCTTTCCGGAACTCTTTGTTGATGCCATATTAGTTTGGTTGGTCCGGTAAAAATAACAATTTGGAACCAATCAACCGGGAAAAGAATGACAAAGAAAAATGCTAATTTTGGTTCCGTTCAAAATTTATCAATCCGATGAAAAAGTTCTGCTTCATACTGCTTCTCACGGTTGCAGCTTTCATAATGGCACAGGCCCCAGCAATGGGTGCGGAAAACAATGTCCCATGGAAGGCATACACCGGTGACAGAAGGATTGACAGCATACTCAACACAATGACTGTCAGGGAAATGATCGCACAGCTGATCTGGGTGCCGGCATGGGCTGACGCAAAGGGAGGCAACTACAGGCAGGTGGAGGAGCTTGTTCAGAAGTACGGCATAGGGGGAGTCATTTTCTTCGAAGGATCGCGTGATCTGCAGGTGGACTACACCAGGCGTCTTGCCGGCGTTTCCAGGATCCCCCTCATAATTGCTCTTGACGCCGAGTGGGGCACCGGCATGCGGATAAGGGAGGTTGAGGATTTCCCTTACCAGATGACCCTCGGGGCATTGCAGAATGACTCCCTTATATACAGGATGGGCGCCGCGGTTGCATGGCAGTGCCGTGACATAGGCGTCAACCTGAACCTTGCACCCGTGGCTGATGTGAACAACAACCCGATGAACCCGGTCATCAACTACCGTTCCTTCGGCGAGGACCCGGATAAGGTTGCTGCCAAGGCCACCATGTATATGAAAGGTCTCCAGGATAACGGTATCATCGCTTGCGCGAAGCATTTTCCCGGCCACGGCGACACCGACGTGGACTCACACACCGGTATGCCTGTCATCAAGGGTGACCGCAACCGATTCGAAAAAGTGGAGCTGGTCCCCTTCCGGAGGCTGGCTGAAGAAGGCGTTGGTGCCGTCATGACCGCACACATCAGCGTTCCCGGACTGGATGAGAGCAGGCTCCCCGCAACCTTCTCAAAGAAGGTAATTACCGGAATACTAAGGAAGGATGTGCGGTTCAGGGGACTGATCCTCACAGACGCGATGAACATGGCAGGTGCAACGCTGACTTACCCTTCTGGTATTGCTGATGCCGAGGCGCTGATGGCGGGCAATGACATTATTGAATACTCCACTGACCCCGTCCGTGCCATCGATGAGATTGCACGCAGGGTTGAGAAGAACGAGATAGCTGTCAGCGAAATCACCGACCGGTGCCGGAAGCTGCTTGCCGCCAAGCTCTGGATGGAGAGTCTCAAAACAGAAAATGGCGGTATACCCGGTTCCGCTCATCCGGCCCTTATACGTGATCTTTATGCCGGCGCCATGACACTTATTGAGAACAACGAAAATCTCCTTCCGTTAGGACGCCTTGACCGTATGCGCATTGCCACTGTCTCTGTCAACCGTCTGGCAATGACCGAGTTTCAGAAGATGACCGACAGGTACACAAACGCAGATCACTATTTCATCGATCCCTCCAATGAGCAGGGAGCAAGGTTTGTAATATCAAAGCTCAAGGATTATGATGTGGTGATAGCGGGTTTCTGCGCCCTGGAGCAGAAACCCGCCGGCCTCTACGGCGTCACGCCCGCACTCAACGATGTATTCCGCCAGATAGCCGCACTAGACAGGA
>JAKAXP010000318.1 GCA_021816545.1 Bacteroidota bacterium | reverse complement strand
GCTTCAGTTTCAGTAACCCTGGCAATTGCGGTACCATCTTTGTATTTTGTTGTCCTGAGGTTCTGGGCCATCCATGTCTGGCTTCCGATTACCGCCGTGTAGTATTCGTTGTTATCCGCATCCGTAAGGGTCTGGTCACTGTACGTCCTTACCATGTGATCCGCGCCATAGAAAGTCCCCTCTTCATTTTCGAGTTTAAGCCGGTAATGATAGGTTGTTCCCGGGGTCAGACCTGTCAGACCTGTGCTGACTGGTTTATGGACCGGCCCCGGAATTTCAGTCCTGCCGGTTGCCTGGCCATATGAACTTGTCGGACCGTATTCAAATACAATTCCGCAGGGAGAGCAGGATCTGATTATTCCATGAAGCTGTGCCGAGGTACTCCCGAGATCGGAAAACCCAAGCGTTGTGGCTACAGTTTCTTTAAGTGCCTGCAGGTGATAAGTTTGTTTATAATGTATTCCCAAAATAACTGCGTCTCCGCGGTATTCAAGCACTCCCGGTGTCAATCTCGTTATCTCAACCTGCGACTGGCCAAACATTAATGTGATGTCATTAATCAACTGCCAGGTGAAGGTGGCTGTCTCATAACCCCTGTACGTTGTATAATAATTCCCGGATGGTTCAAAAACGCATGTATACAGTTCAGGATCAGTAATTGTAGCATTTGTCTCACCCCATACAACTGACGTCAGAAGTTCCTCATTATCAGGGATGGGGATCTTTTCACAACATCCGGTTATTACCACTGGCAGCATTGCAAAGACCAGATATTCTGAACATGAACAGTGATATCTTTTCATGCTATTAAATATTGATCATGACAAAGTTACGACTGCCGGAAGCGGAAGTCAACAAACCCGGCCTCTTTTTACAGAAAGACGAACCTGGTATGTTTCAGTAATTAGTGCCAGGCTGCGGGCAGTAACTGATCCATAGCAGGTAACGATTGGAGAGAGAACTGAAAAATTCACTGTCAGTAATTGAAGCCACAGTTCCTTCACAGGTATAAACATGATAGCCTGTAAATCCTTCAGTAAGAGGCATGTCAGTCACGATATAATAAGTCCCGCCATATTCCTTTACCCAGATCCTCCCCTTGTAGAGTCCTGTGTCATCATAATAAGACGCATAAATCAATGTATTCAGCCACTGAACGTTGTTTCCGATATCAATTTTACCGCAAGCATCTTTTTTGATGATCATCCTGCACGGAACAGCAGGATCTTCCTCGTTATATTCACCTCCCCTGTCGCCACAGGCAGCAAATGCGAGTGACAGCATCAATATTGCCAAAAACGGATATTTCATTGCCTTCAATGCTTTTATGAAGCCAAAGCTAATGATTTTTTCTGCCGTGTAAGCAGACCCGCGGTAGTATTCAGTCACCAGGCCCGAACGAAAAGGACAAACCAGCAGTGAGGAATAACCTGTCACTGTCAGGATTGTAAACAATCTGTCCGGTGACTGGAACTATGAATCGCTCCGTTAGCGGCAAATCCTCTGACACCTCCAGCCCGATACTGCAAATCCTGAATCCGCCCGCCTCAGTATGCCATCCGTTTCCTGCCCCCATAAACACCGTGAAATAATCAAACGAGAACCGGCTCTCAAGGTAGAGGTCGCCGCCGGAGGATCCTGCTCCCCCGGCCTCATTGAGAATGTAACCTGCAAAAAAGCTGACATTTTCCGAATCATACCCGACCGAGGCCTCCAGGGCATGGCCTCCGCTCTCAGCCGAAAAGTCGGTCCAGCGATAATCAGCAATCCAGTAATCCTGCAAACCGATGCTGAAGCCTGCCGGAAGGTCAAGGGCAAGGTATAAATCCGCCTCCTTATACCCGTGAAAATCAAAGGTACCCCATACTCCGCCGGTAAAAGAACCTGATGAATATTCAACCATCGGCTGAAGATGCGGCCCCCTGCCCTGCCTTGTTCCCCGCCATATGTAGCTGCTGACAGCATCCGCAGATGCAGACCATGAAGAACCCTTTTCCTCCTGTGCTTGCAGGGGTAAATCAAATAGAGTGGTTGCAGAAAGCAACATGGCAGTAAAGAGGGATCCGAAACGGAACATAAGGTAAAAATAACTAAATCCCTCAGAATTTACCGCTCAGGCGGAGGCTGAAATTGCGATGAGGCTGGATGTCTCCCGGACGCCCCATATATTCAGTATTTGTAATGTTCTTCACCGCAAATGAGAGTTTTAGTGCGCCGGTTATTCCGTAGCCGATACTTCCGTCCATCAGGAAATATCCCTTGTTGTGTTCCTGCCAGTACTCATAGAATCCTGGAAGGATGGTCTCCCTTGTAAGCTCGTTCAGGAAGACGTCGTCTATATTAAGTGTCTTTGACCTGGCGTAAAGGTCAATTCCAGTTTCAAACCGCTCAGCTGTCAGCAGTAGTCCGGCTTTCGCGGTGTGTTTTCTCCTGTATTTGAGAAAAACACCGGTGCTCCGCCCGGTGAAGGCATTGAATTCAACAGGGTAAATAAAGGTGTAACCTCCCGTGACAGTAAAGTTCATTTTGCCCAGAGGCCTGCTTAGCATCATCTCAGCCTCAGCGCCCCATATTCGCGACTGTTCAACGTTTGTAGCCTTGAAGCCAAGGTCTGAAATCCCGGTCTCCGGATCCTGGTGAACCCCGAAGATATATTCGATCATGTCCCTGCTCTGAGAAAGGAATACTGACAGATCGCCTTCGCCGCGAAAGGAGCCTATCATGAATCCCTGCATCACCCCTGCCTCGGAGCTCCATCCCGACTCAGCCCTGACAGAAGGGCTCGGAAAGATCCTGACAGAGCCGAGGGTTGTTGATGCGTGTTTTTCTGCAATTGAAGGATACCGGTATCCCTGCCCGAAGGAGGCACGCAGAAATGTGTACCTGGCTGCCTGGAAATTCAGGCCGGTCCTGAAAACAGGAACCAGTTTGTCACGGTCACTATCAAGGATGTTTTGCTCGATGCGCACACCGGTTGTCACCTTCAGACGGCTGACAGGCCTCACCTCTGCCTGAGATC
>JAKAXP010000317.1 GCA_021816545.1 Bacteroidota bacterium | reverse complement strand
GTCGGGATGAGGAGGAACGGTCAGCCGTCAAAATCGTTAACGGGAAATATGCCGGATACGGTTTCTTCAGCATCAACGATATGGGCTTCGGCCTGACAGCTGTGCATGACTGTATTAAACCTGCAACTGACAATCGGGATATACAGGTTATAATAAAAAGCTATATGAAAAAACACCGCGTGGAAAAAATTATTGATTTCTGATCCTGCGGTCCAATGGGCTTTTCTTAATATATTTGCTTTAACCAACACATATCAGGAGATGTCGCTTTTCACCCGCACGAACAGGGAATTAAGTATAAGGATCGATGAATTCTTTGACACGATTGAGATTGGAATACTGATCTTCAAGGAGGGGATAAAGGCATATGTCAACGGTGACGGCAACGCGTTCCAGAATCACCTGTCAAAAATAGACGATCTGGAAGGCAAGGCTGACAAACTTCAGCGGAGTATTGAAAACGATATGATCATCCATTCCATCCTGCCTCAGCAGAGGAGTGAGATGGTGAAACTCCTGTGGCAGCTTGACGAGATAATGGATACTGCCAAGAAATCACTGATGGAATTTTATGTTGAGAAGCCTCATATACCCTCATCCCTGTCGCATGAATTCATTTCACTGGCTGAGGTATCCGGCAATGCTGCTGAAGAACTGGTACCTGCAGCGAGGACTTTCTTCCGTGAGCCCCATCTTGTGAGAGAGAAACTGATAAAGGTCTACTTCTTCGAAAGGGAGACAGACAAGGCGGCCTTCCAGCTGAAAAAGAAGGTTTTTCATGAGATGGATGATCTCTCCCTGGCGGAAAAAGCTCATATAAGGTACATCACCCACCACATAGAAACCATTTCCGACACCGCTCAGGATGCAGCTGACATGCTGGCCTCAATGGCAATTAGGCAAATGCTCTGATCATGATCTTCCTATTCCTCACCAGCGGTCTTTTCCTTGGTTGGACACTCGGCGCCAATGATGCGTCAAACGTGTTCGGATCTGCCGTCGGGTCAAGGATGGTATCCTTCACCAGGGCTGCTGTAACGGCATCCGTCTTTGTTATCATCGGAGCCGTGGTGCAGGGAGCAGGTGCAACGGACACACTTGGCCGTCTTGGTTCTGTGAATGCCATGGGAGGCGCTTTCACAGTCGCACTGGCAGCCGCACTTACAATCTTTGCAATGACCAGGGCAGGATTGCCCGTCTCCACCACCCAGGCAATTGTAGGTGCTATTATCGGCTGGAACTTCTTTACTGACAACGCCGTTGATACGGGAGCACTTACACAGATAGTGACAACCTGGGTCACAGGACCGGTGCTGGGGGCCCTCTTTGCATACGTCCTGTATCACCTTGTGAAGATAACCCGGCGAAGGATTAAGGTTCACCTCCTTAAATACGATAACTGGCTGAGAATAGGTCTAATGACTGTAGGGGCATTCGGGGCGTACAGCCTGGGCGCCAATAACATAGCTAACGTAATGGGAGTCTTCGTGCCAAGCATCCAGCTCGCTGATACTGACTTCGGCATATTTACCCTTACAGGAGCACAGCAGCTTTTCTTCCTGGGTGCAATTGCCATCGCGGCAGGTGTCCTTACCTATTCGAAAAAGGTGATGCAGACAGTAGGCAGCAGCCTTCTGGAACTCTCTTCCGAGGCAGCCTTCGTGGTTGTGCTGTCACAGGCCCTGGTGCTGTTTATCTTTTCATCATCATCCCTCTCCGGATTCATGGTGAAGCTGGGCCTGCCGCCTATACCACTCGTACCGGTATCAAGCACCCAGGTAGTTGTCGGCTCAGTAATTGGCATTGGCCTCTATAAGGGGATAAGGAATATTAACCTCAGGCTCCTCGGAAGCATTGCGTCGGGATGGATTACCACACCGGTTGCAGCAGGCCTCCTTTCCTTCCTTCTGCTGTTCTTCGTAAAGAACCTGTTTGGGATTGATGTTGGGCATTCGGTCAGACCGCCTGTCGCCACTGGCGACGGTATAAGCACAGCCCAGATAATAAGATACAGCATCCCGGCGCTTTTGCTCATTACAGCAGTATACCTCATTTACCTGGTACTTTCAGAAAACAGGAAAACAGAACGTATGAACAAAAAATACTATGAGTAAGATAATACACAATCCGGTTGACAACACGACAATGCGGCTGATTAAAAGTGAGGATCTCAATCATCATGGGACACTTTTTGCAGGCCGTACCGCAGAGTGGTTCATTGAATCAGGATTCATTGCTGCCACCGCCCTGCTTGACCCCAAGAATGTTGTGTGCCTGAAAGTTCACGGGATGTATTTTACCAGCCCCGCGAAGCCTGGTGAGGTACTGAAGTTCGAATCAAAAATAGTTTATACCGGCAGGTCAAGCCTTGTAGCCCACATCAGGGTTTGCAAGTCAAACTGCACCAAAACGCTGGTTGAGGGTTTTGTCACCTTTATTCATGTTGATGAGGAAACACGACCGCTGCCGCATAACATAGTCACCGAGCCGGTTACTGAAACCGACAGGCAACTCTATGCCCAGGCTGAGGGGCTGAAGAAAGTCTGAAGCCTTCTACCAGGCCGGCAGGAAAGAGTATTTCCTTCCGTATTCCATCATCTGGCCGAGGAAGTCAGAACAGTACTCAATTTTTACATCGGTTATCTTCCCGTTTTTGTCAGTGACAGGGGTCATCACCGGGTTGACAAACCCGCTGTAAGGTGCCAGGTTGAGTTCGGCGTATCTTGCAAGTATCTCCTTGTGAAGCTCCTGGTCTATTTTGACTCCATAGCTCTCTATCATGTTTTTCCCGGCTGTAAAGTCACCCTCTGACTTGATCCTTTGCACCTCCTTCAGCATCTCACCGAAGAGAGACCGCAGTTTCTGGTAATCGTTTATCCGGACAAAGGTTTTTCCGTCACGCTTCATCACCTCAATCACATTATCTGATCTGCCCTTTTCATAGACCCAATGGGCTATTGCCGAACGGCACCTCATGTGTGCCTGTTCAATATCCTTGCCAGGCTGGATTCTCACGATCTG
>JAKAXP010000316.1 GCA_021816545.1 Bacteroidota bacterium | reverse complement strand
AGCCTTACTCGAAGGGTATTTTCCGGAACAGGGTTTCCCTTGAAAAACCCTATTACTACGTCAATGCCAATGCCATTTTCAACCCGCAGAGCGCACCGCAGGGATGTGAGAATCTCTTCATACTCGTGCCTGTTCCAGACCTCAGGTACAAGCCTGACTGGAGTGACCGCGACCGTATAGCCGATGCTGTGATCAAAGACCTGTCGGTGCGAACCGGCCATGACATAGAGGCGAACCTCATGACCCGTGTTGTGCTTGACCCGGTTAACTGGCAGAACATGTTCGGACTGTACCGCGGCAGCGGGCTGGGCCTTGGGCATAAAATGACGCAGGTAGGGGGCTTCAGACCCTCCAACAGGGATGAGGTGTTATCAAACGTGTGGTATACGGGAGCCTCCACTGTTCCCGGCACAGGGCTTCCGATGGTTATTATCAGCTCAAAACTAACTGTACAGAGGATAGACAATGAAGCCGACTCTCTATGACACAATCGCCCTCCGGTGCAGCAGGGTGGTAACCACCGGCTACAGCACCTCATTCTCGCTGGGCATCCGGACTCTGGCAGTAAGGCACCGTCCGGCAATTTATGCTATCTATGGATTCGTCAGGCTGGCAGATGAGATTGTTGACACCTTCTTCGGGCACCGGCAGAGGGAGATGCTTGACAGGTTCAGGAGTGACACAGCAGAGGCAATTGCAGATGGCGTCAGTCCGAACCCGGTACTGCACTCTTTCCAGTGGGCGGTCAACACATATAATATTGACAGGGAGTTCATTGATGCATTTCTTTACAGCATGGAGATGGACCTCGAACAGAAGAATCACGATGCCGGCAGTTACAGCCGTTATATTTACGGTTCCGCCGAGGCGGTGGGACTTATGTGCCTGAGGGTCTTCTGCCATGAAAATCCTCAGCGCTTCGAAATGCTCAGGGACCCGGCGCGTAGCCTGGGATCGGCATTCCAGAAGGTCAATTTCCTAAGGGACATAAGGAGTGATTACGTCGACCGTGGAAGGATATACTTTCCGGGTGTCGATTTCAACAGGTTCACGGCAGCGGAAAAGAAACAGATAGAGGATGATATAGCAGCTGATTTCAGGGCAGCCCTTGAGGGCATCAGGCAACTTGACCGCGGAAGCCGGCGCGGGGTGTACCTGGCATATTCATATTACATGGCCCTGTTCGGAAAGATAAGAAAGACAGCTCCTGAGGCAGTAACGGGCAGGAGGTTCCGTATATCAGATTTCCGGAAGCTGACGCTTCTGATGAAGGTGACTTTACTTCATCTTGCAGGCGTTATATAACTGACAGTCAATGGCATGAAAGAGAAGGCGGTAGTAATTGGAGCAGGTATCGGAGGCATGGCGGCAGCCATCAGGCTGGCCCTGAAGGGTTATGAAACGCACCTCTTTGAAAAGAACGGTGAAACGGGGGGCAAGATTGGTGAACTGTACCTGGGGGGATGCAGGTTTGATACAGGTCCCTCGCTCTTTACGCTGCCCGAACTTGTTGATGAACTTTTTGCCCTGGCGGGCGAAGATCCCCGTGAACACTTCAGTTATGTGCCGCTGGAGTCGTCTTGCAGGTATTTCTGGGGTGACGGGACAATGCTGAATGCATGGACAAACAGGGACCGGTTTGCCGAAGAAGCTGAGAGAGTCACCGGTGAGCCCCGGCGGAATGTGCTCGGGTTCCTGGATGAGTGTGCTGAACTTTATGACCTTACCTCAGGGATATTCATATTTTCGCCCTTCTATCAGTTTGACAACTTCCGTAAGCCGGAATCGCTCAATGTGGCCCGCAATTTCAGGAAGCTGAATGCCTTCTCCACCATGCACGGTGTCATCAGCAGACGGTTTCGCAGCGAAAAGCTGGTGCAACTTTTTGACAGGTATGCAACGTACAACGGTTCAAGCCCCTACCGGGCTCCGGGAACATTGAATGTGATTGCCCACCTCGAACACAATATGGGTGCTTACTTTCCTGAAAATGGTATGCGCGAAATTGTCAGGGCAATTGAAAAGCTTGCATTGAGGCACGGTGTGACAATTCATAACGGCGAGGAGGTACTCACCGTGGTAAGGGAGGGTAATCTTGTCAAAGGAATTACGACCGCATCAGGATTCTTACCGGCCGGGGTAGTTGTCTCCGATGTTGATGTCATACCCTTCTACAGGAAGCTGATGAGAGAGGAGGGACCTGCCCGGCGTCAGGAGCGGCAGGAGCGGAGCACTTCCGCCCTTATATTTTACTGGGCAATGAACAGACGGTTTGAGGAGCTTGACCTGCATAATATCTTCTTTTCTGCCGATTACCCGGCGGAGTTCAGGGCACTGCAGAAGGGTGCAGTCAGCCCTGATCCGACTGTCTACCTGTTTGCATCATCAAGGGCGGTGCCCGGCGATGCGCCTGAGGGAATGGATAACTGGTTCGTAATGATAAATGTGCCGTATGACAGGGGGCAGGATTGGGGCGCGATAGTCAGTGCAGCACGGAAAAGCATTCTTGACAAACTTGGCAGGAGGCTTGGCTGCCCTGTTGAAGAGTCTATCGCCGCCGAGAAGGTACTTGATCCGCGTGAGATTGAGCGGCTCACAGCATCGCACAGAGGAGCTCTCTACGGCAGCAGTTCCAACAGCCGTTTTGCTGCATTCAGGCGCCACCCCAACGTAAAAAGCCGTTATCAGAATCTATGGTTTGTGGGCGGGTCAGTGCATCCAGGGGGCGGAATTCCCCTCTGCCTCGCATCGGCAAAGATAGCCTGTGATATGATACCGCCGGCAGAATGAAAATGATTAAGCTTCGGGTACCGAAATCAACTGAAATCCTGCTCTGGGTTTACGGGGTGGGACTTGCAGGAATGCTTCTGCCTTTCAGCCGCGGCCTGTTTACCGCAATAACCCCACTGAATTTACTCTTTGCACTGCTCTGGCTCTTTTGGGGAAAATGGCCGGCAAGGAATGTGATAATTACCGGAGCGGTAGTTGCAGTGGCATCCTTTTTTATTGAGGCTGTGGGAACAAACACAGGCAGG
>JAKAXP010000315.1 GCA_021816545.1 Bacteroidota bacterium | reverse complement strand
AATCAAAATCCGAGGGATGAAAACAATCATCGAGTTACTTGAGAACAGCACCGCGAAATACGGGAATAATCCTTACCTGCTGGAAAAGAAAAGCGACCGTTATGAGTCAATCACCTACAGGGAGACTAAGGACCTGGCCTTTACCACAGCAGCCGGGATGCTTGCACTGGGCCTGGAAAAGGGAGACCGTGTAGCCCTGCTGTCAGAATCACGCACTGACTGGGTTTTGAGTGAGCTTGGCATCCTTCATGCCGGAGCTATATGTGTGCCCCTTTCAATCCTGCTGAAGGAGGGCGCTGACCTGAAATTCAGGATTGACCACTCCGGCTCAAGGTGGATAATTGTGTCAGCCCTCCAGTATGACAAGATTAAAGCCATCAGGAAAGACCTGGTGAATCTTGAGAAAATTATTCTCCTTGATCCGAGGGAAAGCTATGAGGATGATGAGATTTTCATAGGAAGAGTCAGGAATTCAGGCGAGGAATTTCTGAAAAACCATCATGAAGAATTCATGGAAAGGATCAAGTCGGTGGGACCGGATGACTACGCAAACATAAGCTACACCTCCGGAACCACAGCTGACCCGAAGGCTATAATTCTTTCGCACAGGAATTATACAGCCAATATTGAACAGACCCTGACCCTCATGGACGTACCGGAATGGTGGACAACGCTCCTTATACTGCCGTGGGACCACTCCTTTGCCCATACAGTAGGCATCTATATTATGATGGCAACAGGGGCAAGCCTTGCTGCAGTCCAGTCAGGCAAATCTTACCTGGATTCCATAAAGCATATCCCTGAAAATATAAGGGAAATCAAACCTGTATTCCTTCTGAGTGCCCCTGCACTTGCCAAAAACTTCAGGAAAGGGATTGAAAAAAGCATCAAGGAAAAAGGACCGATGATCGAAAAACTGTTCAGGCATGCACTGAAGGTTGCATATGCGTATAACGGCATTGGCTGGGATAAGGGCAAAGGTTTAAGGATATTTCTCAAGCCGTTATACAGCCTTTATGATATTATACTTTTCAAAAAAATAAGGGCCGGGTTTGGCGGACGGTTGAAGTTCTTTTTTGGCGGCGCAGCGCTGCTGGATATCGAGCTCCAGAAGTTCTTCTCAGCTATCGGGATCCCGATGCTGCAGGGTTACGGACTTTCGGAAGCCTCCCCGGTGATTTCAGGCAATGTGGAAAAAAGATACAAACTGGGATCATCCGGCGTGGTGGTTAAAAACCTTGACATCAGAATCTGTGATGAGGACGGTAAAAACCTCCCGGTCGGACAGAAGGGCGAGATAGTAATAAGGGGAGAAAATGTAATGAAGGGGTACTGGAAAAATGAGAGAGCAACCCGCGAGGCTCTGCGTGACGGCTGGCTGTTCACCGGAGACATGGGTTACCTCGATAAGGACGGATTTCTCTATGTCATGGGAAGGTTTAAAAGCCTCCTCATATCTGACGACGGTGAAAAATACAGCCCTGAGGGAATTGAGGAAACAATTACTGACAGGTCGCCTTTCATTGACCAGATGATGCTGTACAACAACCAGAACAAGTATACCACAGCCCTTCTTGTTCCTAACGGAGAAGCACTTGCCAGGTGGGCAAAGAATAAAAACATAGACACTTCATCTTCAAAGGGGCTTGAACAGGTGCTGCTGGAGATTGATTCAGTCATTAACCAGTACAGGACAGGAGGTCAGTCTGATGACCTCTTTCCGCCAAGATGGCTGCCGGCATCAGTAGGCATTCTCGGAAAACCGTTCAATGCTGAAAACAAGCTTCTGAACAGCCTCGGGAAGATGGTCAGGGCAAAGATTGTGGAGAGATACAGTGACAGGATCAACTACCTCTATACCCCGGAGGCCAAAAACATAATAAACCCGGAAAACCTGGCTGCCATAAGAAAGATCCTCGGGATTAAATAAAAGATGCTCTTCTGACTGGAAGACATGTCCGGGATGCATGCAGCAAAAACGCTGAACCGGTGTCTTTTAATTGAATATCAAACACCTTCAGCAATGGAAAAGAGTAATTGCAAAACAAGCCTGCCTTTCGCGCTTCTGATCGTATTGATGCTGTCAGCAATCATACCGATCAACTCCTGGTCACAGCAATCCCCTTCTCCGGTAAATCCGGACCTGGATGATTTTTTTACAAACCTTATGGACAAGTATAAGTTTGTCGGGGTGGGTGCCTGCCTGATTAAAGATGACCGGATCGTCTGGAGAGGCAATTATGGGTATGCCAACATGGAGACAGGGAAGATGATAAATGATGAAAGTATCTTCCAGATATCTTCAATATCCAAGACAGTTACCGCAGTTGCCTTGCTGAAGCTTTACGAGGAGGGAAAACTTGACCTCGACGAGAGCATTGACCCATACCTCCAGTTTAAATTCAGGAATCCGTACTTTCCGGAAAAGCAGATAACATTCAGGATGCTGCTCAATCATACTTCAGGACTGGCAGATGTGACATCAACCGGACCGGTTGTGCCTTCAAAGGTGGGCAGGCCGAAAAGTTCACGTGGCGATTCAGAAATGACCCTGGAGGATTATATAACACAATTGCTTATCCCCGGAGGCAGGTATTATTCAGAGGAATACTTCAAAAACTCGGAACCGGGAACCTCATACAACTATTCGAATATCGGCTACTCACTGCTGGGGTACCTTGTCCAAAGAATCTCGGGCATGGATTTTTCTGATTACTGCCTTAAAAACATCTTTGATCCACTGGATATGAATGACACCAGGTGGCATCTGCGTGATCTTGATACAAGCAGGGTGATATACAGCTACAGCTTTTCACCCGAGGATACTGTCCCCGTCTACAGGAAGACTTATCATTTTGGAGAGCCGGGTTACCCTGCCGGCATGGTGAGAACCACCATGGATGACTTTTCCAGGTTCCTCATTATGATAATGAACCGAGGCATGTATGGCGAAGTTCAGTTGCTGAAACCATCAACAATTGATATCATGCTGAGTCCCCAGCATGTCCCCGGCATGTCGTCAAGGTCTTTCAAACATATCG
>JAKAXP010000314.1 GCA_021816545.1 Bacteroidota bacterium | reverse complement strand
GGCGACTGGGTGGTAATCAGGGAAACCGAAAGCACCCTGTTTACAGGTTATGACCGCATTGAGGACGATGTAAGGATAGCACGCTACAGGAAAGTCACCGCCAGGGGCCGCGAGGCTATCCACCTAGTTTTTGACAAAACTCCATTTTATGCCGAATCAGGAGGGCAGGTCGGTGACAGGGGCTTCATTGAGGGCAGCGGTGAGAAGATAATGATCACTGACACGGTAAAGGAAAACAACCTCACAATACATGTGGCGTCCGCAGTTCCGGCAGACCCCTCCGTAACCTTCCGGGCTTCAGTTAATGCCTCTGCCAGACAGGACACGGCCAACAACCACACCGCAACCCACCTCATGCACCATGCCCTCAGGGAGGTGCTCGGAAAACACGTGGAACAAAAGGGTTCGCTTGTCACCCCGGAACGACTGAGATTCGACTTCAGCCACTTCCGCCAGGTCACCCCTGAGGAACTGGCCGCTGTGGAGGAGAAGGTAAACGAAATGATAATGCAGAATATCCCCTCCGAGGTACACGACAATACCCCGATGGAGGAAGCACTCTCAATGGGAGCCATGGCTCTTTTCGGGGAAAAGTACGGTGAGAAGGTGCGGGTGGTCTCATTCGGTGATTCAGTGGAACTGTGCGGAGGAACACATGTTGACCGCACATCCCGGATAGGCCTCTTCAGAATCATTTCAGAGGGAGCCGTTGCTGCCGGCGTAAGAAGGATCGAAGCAGTGACAGGCAGGAAGGCCCTCTCCTACATTAATGAAAAACTGAAGATTCTTGACGAAATCACTGCCATGCTCCGCAGCACGGGCAATCCCGTGATAAACATCACCAAGCTTATGGCGGAAAACACCGCACTGAAAGGAACCGTTGAGAAGATGCAGATGGCAGCGGCAGTATCCGCCAGGAACGAACTGGCATCACGCGCTGAGGCAGCCGGTAACTGCCATATCTACTCCGGGGTGCTGGAAAAGACAACGGCAGAAACACTTAAGAATATAGCCCACCAGATAAGACAGGCAGACAGTACCGCGATCATCGTGATAGGTTCTGAAAACGAAGGCAAGGCAGCGCTGGTGGCAGCCCTCGGCGACACCGCAGTTGAATCAGCACGCCTGAATGCCATTGAAATGATCAAGGCTGTTTCATCCCTGATAAACGGAGGAGGAGGAGGACAGCCGTTCCTGGCAAATGCCGGCGGCAAAAATCCTGATGGCCTGCACGAAGCAGTTGCAAAAGCCGTGGAGATGGCAAAAAAATCGCTAATCCAACACCTATAATGATGGAAGTAACCAGAACCTTTGACCTGGTTGAACTGGGGTACAAAGTCTGTCCGCGTGAGGTCATGTTCGGAGGAAAGCATGACAGCGAATGGGTGACCTACTCCACCGAAGCCGTAAGGGAACTTGCCGACCTGTTTTCATGCGGTATGATGTCACTTGGATATACCAGGGGAGACCACATCGCAACTATTTCACCCAACAAGGCCGAATGGAATATTGTTGATCACGGCCTTGCCCAGGCCGGAATGATCCACGTACCGGTATATCCTACAATTGGCCACGAGGAATACTCATACATCCTGGATCATTCTGAAGCAAAAGCGGTGATAATGGGGAACAGACAGATATATAATAAGATATCCCCGGTTGTCTCCAAAATACCTGCTATTAAGGCGCTTTATTCGTTTGACCAGGTCAACGGGCTGATGACAGTTGATGGGATCATTGAGGAAGGAAGGAAGAACAGGGACAGGTTCATCGGCGAACTGGCAGCGGTCAGGGACTCAGTCAAGCCCTCCGATCTTGTAACAATCATCTACACTTCAGGTACCACCGGAAACCCGAAGGGTGTGATGCTTTCACACAACAACCTTGTCACCAACGCCATAGCAACAAGCACAGCACACGAATTCGGCCTTGGCTACAGGGCTCTCAGCTTCCTGCCCCTGTGCCATGTCTATGAACGGATGATGAACTACCACTTCCAGTACAAGGGGACGAGCATCTATTACCTTGAGAACATGGGCATCATCGCCGAAACGATGAGGGAGATAAAGCCACATATCGCCAATACTGTGCCCCGCCTGCTTGAGAAGATTTATGACAACATTATAAACAAGGGAAAGAACCTCCCCTGGCTTAAGAAACAGATATTTTTCTGGGCAGTAAACCTGGGTCTGAGGTTCAGGCTGACGGGCAACACCCGTTTCTACAGGTTCAGGCTTGGCATCGCCAGGAAGCTGGTCTTCAACAAGTGGAAGGAAGCCCTTGGAGGAGAGCTCCGCGTCCTCGTCTCCGGAGGCGCTGCCCTGCAGTCGCGTCTTGAGCGCATCTTCTGGGCTGCCGGTATACCTGTTCTACAGGGCTATGGGCTGACGGAGACGTCACCTGTGATAGCAGTGAATCCGCTTCGCATTCCTGACATCAAATTTGAAACCGTGGGTCCAATACTTGACGGCGTAGAGATAAAGATTGCCGATGACGGTGAGATTCTCTGCAAGGGACCCAACATCATGATGGGTTACTACAAGGAGCCCGGGATGACTGCGGAGGTGATTGATGCTGAAGGGTGGTTCCATACCGGGGATATCGGGAGGATAGAGGACGACAGGTTCCTGAGGATCACTGACCGAAAGAAGGAGATGTTCAAGCTCTCTGCCGGCAAGTATATCTCACCACAGGTGATTGAAAACAAGCTGAAGGAATCATTCTTCATCGAACAGGCCATGGTTATAGGCGAAAACGAAAAGTTTGCCAGCGCCCTGATCTCTCCGAACTTCACATTCCTTCATGACTGGTGTTCAATTCACAAGATACAGTACCGTGACAACGCTGACCTTGTCGAAATTCCAGAAGTGATTGAGAGGTTCGCGCGCGAGGTGCGCGAAGTGAACAAAAACCTTGGCGAGTTCGAACAGATCAAGCGCTTCAGGCTTGTTACCGAAGAGTGGACACCCCAGACAGGAGAACTGTCTCCGACACTGAAGCTCAGGCGAAATATCCTTACCGACAGGTACAGGAACACAATCAAT
>JAKAXP010000030.1 GCA_021816545.1 Bacteroidota bacterium | reverse complement strand
CGATCTTGGGCTACACTGACCAGAACGGTATGGTTAAGAATAACTTCTACAACAGGAAGAACGCCAGGATGAACGTTGACCATAAAATCAACAAGTATCTGACAATCGGTGCCAACGTGGCCTATACAAACGGTTACACCGAGTCACCCAACACAGGATCAAGCTTTGCAACTGCAGGTGCTGCACGTCTTGCATTTGTTCTTCCTCCGATAATTGGCCCGAAACTGAATGACGGTTCCTGGAACCTTTATGCAGGAGGTATCGGTGGCATGGGTACAGGCCTGGCAGCAGGCCTCGGTTATCACAACCCCGGCCAGATTTTTGCAACCAACAAGCACACCACCGAATCAGACAGGTTGCTTGCAACAGTTTCAGCCAGCCTCGAACCGGTAAAGGGCTTCATTCTGAAGACACAGTACGGTATGGACAACCTCGCCAGGGAGACAACCACATTCTGGTCTCCGATAGGTGGTGACGGTTATTCATATAACGGTTATGCCTACAACTGGACCGGCAAGGACAAGAGGTGGACCTGGACCAACACTGCCAGCTACAACATGACCCTGATCGAGCGTTTCAATATCAGTCTCCTTGCAGGTATTGAGCAGCAGCGCACAGTGGGAAGCAGCTGGAACGCCACAAAAACCGGCGTTTCAGACCCGTTCTTTACCACCTTTGCCGGCTCGTGGACTACAGGTAGTGTACCGGGCGGCGGCTACGGCGAAAACTTCTATGAGTCGTATTTCGGCCGTATTGCTGCTAACTGGGACAAGAAATACTACCTGGAGGGAAGCTTCCGTCGTGACGGTTACAGCGGCCTCTCAAAGGACAATAAGTGGGGTAACTTCGGTGGCGTTTCATTCATGTGGAACATCTCCAACGAAGGCTTCATTGCCAACTCCGCCCTGAATGAGATATTCTCCGATATGAGACTCAAGCTCAGCTACGGCCGAGTCGGCAACATGTTCGGTATCGGCAACTACAGCTCGCTCTTCCTTTACAGTTCAGGCCTCTACGGCGCACTGCCGACACTTTACTTCTCACAGGCAGGAAACTCGAGTCTCAAGTGGGAAACCAGCGACAAGTATGACGTTGGTCTCAGCTTTGGTCTTCTCAATGACAGGCTCCAGGCTGACCTCAACTACTTCTACAATGACGTCAACAACCTGATCCTGAACGTTCCCCAGGCACCTTCAAAAGGTATCCCCGGAAACTCTATACCGGCAAACGTAGGTTCGATGTACAACAAGGGCTTTGAGTTCTCTCTGACAAGCTTCAACATCACCAAGCCCAACTTCAACTGGACAACCAACTTTAACTTCACGGCTCTGAAGAATGAAGTTACGGAGCTTGCACCGGGAGTTAACGAGATCAGGACAACAACCGCAGATCTTGAAACCACAAACATTACAGTTGTGGGGCTGCCGGTTGGTAACCTTCTTGCAGTTGAGACCCGCGGGGTTGATCCGCAGACAGGCCGCAGGATATATGTGAATGCCGCAGGTCAGGAGATCCTTTACGATCATTCAGCTCCTGCAGCCAACAGGTGGACCTACAGGTCAGACGGTTCAGTTGCCCCGGCAGTCAGTACTGCCAATGATGCCAAAGCATGGGCTTCACCGCTTCCCAAATACTACGGAGGTATTGACAATAACCTGGAATTCAGGGGATTTGACGTAGCATTAAACCTGACATATGCATTCGGATTCTATGTTTATTCAGGATCCAAGGCAGGAACCAGGGACCAGAGGTGGTGGAACAACTCGATTGAGGTATATGAAACCGCATGGAAGAAGCCGGGTGATATCACAAACATCCCGAAACCTGTCATGAACGACAACGTCTCAAACGGTTCCGCATTCCCGATCACAGAGAACATTGAGAAGGGTGACTACCTGAAAATAAGGAACGTATCTGCCGGGTACACCTTCAAGAATATTCTTCCCGGTGTGGTGAATATAGAAAGGATCAGGGTTTACGCCCAGGTCTTCAACGCATACGTGTTTACGAAGTATTCCGGTTCTGACCCTGAAGTTTCAACAAACACTGACTCCAACCTGGCTCCCGGCGTTGACAGGAACACTGCACCGCAGGCCAGGACTTATACCTTCGGGGTGAATGTAAGTTTTTAACTAATTAATCGAGAATCAGATATGAAAAACATTATAAAAGGTTCAATAATATTAACCATAATATTGTTGATAACCGGATGCTCCAAGGATGAATGGATGAATCCGGCACCGATAACTTCCCTTTCTGATCTTACGGTATTTGACACGAAGGACAGGATCGATGCCCAGGTAAACGGCATGTACGCTTCTCTCAAGAACGGATGGCACCTTGGTGGCCGTTTCCAGGCTTACAATGATCTCAGGTGTGACAACTTTCTTCCGAACAGTTCCAACCTTGTGACACTTTTTGCCACCTGGAACCATTCGGTTATCAGTTCAACCAACGAGGTTCAGAACTTCTGGAACAACACCTACCAGACAGTAAACGTAGTCAACGTCTTCCTTGAAGGACTTATTGCTGCATGGGATGCCGGTAAACTTACATTCCTGACAGAAGCTCAGTTCAACCAGTACAAGAGTGAGGCTCTGACAATCAGGGCTATATGCTACTTTGACCTGATCCAGATGTACGGCAAGCCTTATCATATGGGTAACGGCGCCAACCGCGGCGTTCCACTCAGGCTGGTTGCCAACAAGTCAGCTGAAGGCAATGACCTGGCTCCAAGTACAGTTGCAGAAGTTTACACCCAGATTCTTAAGGACCTGAATGATGCTGAAGGAATGGCAGTTGCAAATTACAGCACTACCAGTCTTAATATCACGAGGATCCACAAGAATACGATCATTGCATATAAAACAAGGGTTTACCTGCACATGCAGAACTGGACCGCAGTTGCAACCGAGTCAGCAAAGATCGTTCCTGCTGCAGCACCGTTTACGGCAACTTCAGGTGTGGCAAACACGCTTACTGCAAACTACGCATCAATATTTGCATCGCCTCATGCAACGCTTGAGACAATCTTTTCGATGCCTCACACCGCAGACAACAACGCCGGTACTCAGAACCACCTTGCCCACTATTTCGGCTCTGGCTCAGGTGAATCATACTACCTTGTTACAGGTGCCGGTTCACTATATGATGCTATGGATGCAACAGACGCAAGGAAGGTCATGATGGCAACCGTTGGAGGTGTTCCTTACCTGACAAAGTACAGGGATCAGGCTACCAGGGCTGACTGGGCACCTGTGATCAGGTGGTCTGAAGTTCTCCTCAACCGTGCAGAGGCACTGGTTCGCAGCGGTAATACGGTAACCCAGGCCGCAGTTGACCTGCTCAATGCAGTCAGGACCCGTTCCTTCGCAACCGGTGGTTACACCCTTGCCAGTTTCGCATCTGCAACTGATTTCTATACAGCAATTCTTCAGGAGAGAAACATGGAGTTCCTTGGGGAAGGGATGCGGAACATGGACCTGATGCGTCTTGGCCTCACAATTCCGGGCAAGGTTAGTACAGTATTCGGAAGTGTAGGTGCAGTTCCTTCAACCTCACAGGCTTATTTCTGGCCTGTCCCTGACAGTGAAAGAAGCTACAACAAGCTTATGACTAACTAATTAGCGGATTTAATTATTAGAATAAGCCGCCTCCACAGCTGGGGCGGCTTTTTTTTCAGGCAGTCTGCAAATCTGTTAATACAGACGTGATCAGTTAAATATATGTATGATTTATAACACCTTTATTGAGATTAGGATATTTGAAAATTTAATATATATTTGAGCAGATGAAGTAAAATCATCCTAAACCCAATTAACCTAAAATTTTAACCTTATGAGAAAACACTTAATGATGTTTGTACTGTTGATGGTTACAGGCCTGTTTGCTGCAGGTCAGACAGTACAGATTACCGGTGTGGTCACCAGCTCGGAGGACGGGCTTCCGCTGCCGGGTGTAACCGTCAAGGTGCAGGGGCTTACACTCGGTGGAGTGACAGGACCGGACGGAGCTTACTCCCTGCAGGTTCCAAGGGATGCCTCAGCGCTCGAATTCTCGTTCATCGGGATGCAGACGCAGGTTGTACCCATAAACGGCAGAACGAGGATCAATGTGACTCTTGTTCCTGATCTCGTTGCAATGGATGAAGTGGTTGTGATTGCCTACGGTACCGCCCGGAAGGAGCAATTTACCGGAGCTGCAGCCCAGGTAGACAGCAAAAAGATTGAAACGAGGCCTGTAACAAACGTCACCAGCGCCATTGAAGGTACCAACCCCGGTATCCAGATGACTTCTGCAAGCGGCCAGCCCGGTTCAGCCCAGGATCTGCGTATCCGCGGCTTCGGGTCAGTCTCGGCCAGCAATTCACCTCTCTATGTCGTTGACGGTGTTCCCTATACAGGTACCATCGCAAACCTTAACAGCAATGACATTGAGAGCATATCGATCCTCAAGGATGCTGCTTCAACAGCAATCTACGGGAACAGGGCAGCAAACGGTGTTGTGATGATTACCACCAAAAGAGGAAACAAGGACAGGGCATCAATGAACTTCACGATGACCCAGGGTATCAGCACCAGGGCTATTCCTGAATACGAAAGGGTCAGTGCACTCGAGTACTATCCGCTGATGTGGGAATCAAACTACTACAGCCAGGTATATGCCTCAACACCAGTCGCTCCGGCTACTGCTGCCCAGAATGCAACCAATAACCTGAAAACACTTGTTGGTTACAACATCACCACTGTCGCTGACAATGCAATTGTCGGAACTGACGGCAAACTCAATGCCAATGCAAAAATCCTCGGTGATTATGCCTCCGATCTTGACTGGCAGTCACCAATCATGAGGATGGGTCACAGGTCTGATTATGGACTCACCTTCAACGGTGGTTCAGATAAGAACGACTACTACGTATCACTGGGTTACCTCAATGATAACGGTTATGTGCTCAAGTCAGACTACCGTCGTTTCACGGGCAGGATAAATGTAAACACTCAGCCCAAAAAGTGGGTCAGGACAGGTCTTAACCTTTCAGGTACTATGACCAATTCAAATACAGCCTACACATCAGGCGGTACTTCCTACATCAACCCGTTCTTCTTCACGAGGAATATGGGACCGATCTACCCGGTATACGCACATGATCCCACAACCGGTGATTACATGCTTGACGAGGAAGGTGAATACATCTATGACCTCGGCAACCTTGTCGGACTTCCCCCGAGGCCGGCAGGCGCCAGCCCTGGCAGGCATGTTGTTGCTGAAACCCTCTGGAATGATGACCTGTACAGGAGAAATGTGCTCAGCGCCAGGACCTACATGGATATTTTCTTCCTCAAGGATTTCAAATTTACTGTCAACGTGAGCTCGGACGTTTCAGCCTATAACTATTCAGGCTTTGAAAACAAGACGGTAGGTGACGGTGCTCCGGCAGGAAGGGGCGAGCGTTTAAACTCACTCACCACCAACTATACTATCAACCAGTTGCTCAACTACAGCAAGACCCTGTTCGATGATCATTCAGTAAGCATCCTCCTGGGGCATGAAAGCTATGACTATACATACAATTACTTCAGGGGCTTCAGGCAGGGGCTGATTGTTGACGGCAACACAGAGCTCATCAACTTCACAACAACAAATGACCTTGAGTCCTATACTGACAAATACCGCAGTGAGGGTTACTTCACCCGTCTGAACTATGACTTCCGTGAGAAATACTTCTTCTCGGCATCATACCGCCGTGACGGTTCATCGAAGTTCTACAGTGAAAACCGCTGGGGTGATTTCTGGTCAGTCAGTGCTGCATGGCGTCTTGATGCAGAGAACTTCATCAAGGCAATCAGCTGGATTGATATGGCCAAGCTCAGGGCTTCATACGGTTCTACCGGTAATGATGCTGGCATCGGCTACTATGCATGGCAGGCACTTTACAATATTGGTGTCAACAACGCCAACGAGCCAGGATTCCTGCAGGCTTCCCTTTCCAATGAGAAGCTAACATGGGAATCGAATAATGCATTTGACGTTGCACTTGAGTTTTCACTCCTGAAGAGGGTGACAGGAACAGTTGAGTTTTACCACAGGGTATCATCCAACCTGCTCTTTGCAGTTCCCCTGCCTTCTTCAAGCGGTATCACCAGCCAGGACCAGAACGTCGGTGCCATGTATAACGAGGGCATCGAAGCCAGGATTGGCGTTGATGTAGTTAAGAAAGCCAACTTCAGGTGGAACATTGACTTCAACGTTTCCACAGTCAAGAATGAGATAACAAAACTTCCGCAGGAAGAGATCATCAGCGGTACCAAGAAGCTTATGGTCGGACACTCGATTTACGATTTCTGGCTGCGTGACTATTACGGTGTTGACCCCGCTGACGGAGCTGCATTGTATGATGCCAACATCAAGGACTTTGCAACCCAGGGATCAAACCTGAGGATTATAAATGAAACCGATACCGTAAGTACCAGTGAAAACAATGCGAAGTACCACTATGCAGGTACTGCAATTCCAGACCTGATGGGAGGTATAACAAGCACCTTCAGCTACAAGGGCCTCGAGCTAAGTATCCTCGGTACTTTCCAGGTTGGCGGCCTTATCTATGACGGTGCCTATGCATCACTGATGCATTCAGGTAACTATGGGAATGCTCTCCATGTTGACATACTCGACCGCTGGCAGAAACCAGGCGACATTACAAACGTGCCAAGGCTTGACTACAGCAAGAGAACACCTTTCGGAGCTGCTTCAGACCGCTGGCTGGTTGATGCTTCATTCTTCAACATCAAGGCTGTTACGCTGAGTTACACCCTGCCAACAAGCCTTGTTCAGAAGGCTAACCTTGGCGGTGCAAGAATATGGGTCAGCGGTGAAAACCTCTACCTGATCAATTCAAGGGTGGGACTTGATCCGCAGGCATCGTTTGCCGGTACCTCTGACAACCTCTATACACCGTCGAGGATTATGACTGTAGGGGTAAATGTATCATTCTAAACACTACAGAACTATGAAAAGATTATTATACAGTACATTAATAATTGCTGCACTGTCGCTTTTCCTCTCTTCTTGCAACGAGGACTGGCTTGACACAGTCCCTACTGATCAGGTAGGGTCAGCAGATGCCTTTACCACTACCGGAAAGGCTTTGGGAGCCCTCAACGGCATTCACAGAAGCATGTATTTCCAGTGGGCTAACCAGGGTGAAGCCGGTGAAGCCTCAATGAACATCAACCGTGACATGCTCGGGGAAGACCTTGTAATGACCTCATCCGGCAACGGCTGGTACAACACCACTTACCAGTGGGCTGCTCACCGCAGTGAAACCGCCTCTGTCGACTACTTCCCGTGGCGCATGTACTACAGGATCACTGCCAATGCCAACATGATCATCAACAACATTGACAACGCCGTAGGACCCCAGAGTGAGAAGGACATGATTAAAGGCCAGGCCCTTACCTACAGGGCATGGTGCCATTTCAACCTTGTTCAGCTCTACGGGAAGCGCTATGTTGCCGGAGCAACAAACAGCCAGCTCGGCGTGCCGATAATGCTCACCAACAATACTGACGGCCAGCCACGCAACACAGTAGAGGAAGTCTATGCCCAGGTCATCGAGGATCTCGATGCAGCAATAGCTCTTCTCGAGGGTTACAACAGGCCCAACAAATCACATCTGAATGTGAGTGTTGCAAAAGGTATCAAGGCACGTGTTGCCCTGACCATGCAGAACTGGACTCTCGCTGCCACACTTGCCGCCGAGGCACGCACCGGTATCAGCCTTATGACGACGGCAGATTACACTGCGGGCTTTAATAACTATGCAAACCGCGAGTGGATGTGGGGAAGCACCGTTGTTCCGGATCAGACAACATACTTCTATTCGTTCTTTGCATACATGTCACGTAACTTCAGTTCAACGAATATCAGGGGTAACCCAAAGGCAATCAATACATTGCTTTACAATAACCCGATATTTACGGCAACTGATGTCCGCAAGGCCAATTTTGATCCGACCGGCCAGCATACAGCTCTGGCACTTCCGTCAAACTTCACCAGGAAGCCATATACCACTCAGAAGTTTATTGCGGCAGGACAGGCTGACAGCCGCGGAGATGTGGTTTACATGCGCGCTGCCGAGATGTACCTGATTGAAGCCGAGGCATATGCCCGCATGGGCGGTCATGACACTGAAGCACAGGCTGCACTCAATGCACTGAGGCAGGCCCGCGAGACTGTGTCTGCAAACTATGTTGCCAGCACCAACACCGGGCAGGCCCTCATTGATGAGATCATGCTCAACCGCAGGCTTGAACTGTGGGGCGAAGGATTCAGATTCACCGACCTCAAACGTCTGAACGAACCCGTTGACAGGACAGGTGCCAACCACCAGGTATCACTCTGTGTGGTAACCAGCATACCTGCCGGTGACGTCAGGTGGGAATGGCTGATCCCGAAGCAGGAAATGGATGCCAACAAGCAGATGGTGCAGAACGCACTGTAGGATTGATTTAACATCAGTAAAGAAAGAAGGCTGCCTCAGAAGGGCAGCCTCTCTTTTATCCCCTGCGGTGCCGGAAGTGTTTCCGGTCATCCATCCTTTTCTTCATGGATGCGCTTCTTCCACGCAGAATAATGTATAAGAGAAACAATACGAATATTATTGCAATAAGGCTGATAAAAGGGTTTTTGGTTATCATTTCTCCGGCAGATTGTCATCTCATGTCAATCACCTCAACCCCTTTGTAGTCTGCGGCGTTGAAGGTGAAGTATCCGGCGGGAGGACGGAAGGAGAGGTCATATTTCTTCGCGGTAAGCGTGACGGTCATCCCATCCTTTGTCCGGTACTCGGCAGACCTCAGGTCATAAAGGCTTTTGCCAACAGCCACCCTTATCCTCACAAGACTGATGTTTATGTCTTCCGGGTAGAGGTCAATTATCCACTCTGAGGCGTTCTGTTCAAGCAGCCTGACCTTGTAACCCTTCTCATGCATCGAAAAGAGCAAGGAAGGCCTGGCTATAAAGGATTCATCCGATGGATCAGGTGCTGTAACTGCCACCTCCTTCACCTCAGGTGTATAATTCCACACTGCCTTGCCATCATTCCATATTAAATTGTCAGGAAGGGTGAGCCTGTAGCTGTCGCCCTTTATGACTGCGGTGCCGCTCATTTCAGTCTCTTCATCTTCCTGCGCATCGTAGGCGGTGATGTCAAAGTCAATCTTCACTGACGGCGCCGATGTTGCTTTCTTGCTGAATTCCGTTAGTACCCTCACAGCCTCCGGGTCTTTCTGGGCTGCAACGGTCACTGAAAGAAGGGCTAGCAGAATTACTGATCCTGTTTGTTTCATTTCAAAGATTCTCCTGGTCAAGCCTCTTCAAAATCTGTTCCAATGTTTGCGGATCCTGTACGATTACCTCCCTGGCCTTGCTTCCCTCGAAGGGGCCAACGATGCCTGCCTTCTCCAGCTGGTCGATGATACGGCCTGCGCGGTTATAGCCGAGCTGCATCCTGCGCTGGATGAGCGAAGTCGATCCCTGCTGATGCTGAACAACAAGTCTGGCGGCATCGTCGAACAGCGGATCACGCTTCCTGAGGTCAACCTCGTTGTTACCGTTCCCGATATCGTCATCGCCTACGTATTCAGGCAGGTGGAATGCATCAGGATATCCCTGCTGCGAGCCGATATAACCTGTAAGTTCCTCAATCTCCGGTGTGTCAATGAAGGCGCACTGAACCCTAATTGGTTCGCCTCCCTGGGATATGAGAGCATCACCTCTTCCAACCAGCCTGTCGGCACCTGTGGTGTCAAGGATGGTGCGGGAGTCAACTCCGGAAAACACCCTGAATGCAATACGCGACGGGAAGTTGGCCTTGATGAATCCGGTAATGATGCTCACTGACGGCCGCTGGGTTGATATTATCAAATGGATACCCACTGCCCTTGAGAGCTGTGCAAGTCGGCCGATAGGTGCTTCCACATCCCTGCCGGAAGTCATTATAAGGTCTGCAAATTCGTCAATTATGAGTACGATATATGGCATAAAATCGTGCCCCTTCTCCGGGTTGAGCCTCCTGGCTATAAACCTGTCGTTGTACTCCCTGATGTTCCTGGTCTGTGAAAGTTTCAGCAGTTCAAGGCGGTGATCCATCAGTATGCAGAGCGAATTGAGAGTATTGATCACCTTTTTGGTGTCAGTCACAATCGCATCCTCCTCGTCAGGGAGCTTGGCCAGGAAATGGCGTTCAATCTTACCATAGAGGGGAAGTTCAACCCGTTTTGGGTCAATGAGTACAAACTTCAGCTCCGCCGGATGCTTCTTGTACAGCAGAGAAGTGATGATTGCGTTCAGCCCGACTGACTTGCCCTGCCCGGTGGCGCCGGCCACGAGCAGGTGAGGCATTTTCGTAAGATCAATGATGAACGGATCATTTGTGATTGTACGGCCGAGGGCGAGAGGCAGCTCAAATTTCGAATCTGTAAATTCGCGTGAGGAGAGCAGTCCCTTCATTGAGACGATCTCTGATTTCCTGTTCGGCACCTCTATACCTACTGTGCCGCGACCCGGGATAGGAGCGATGATCCTTATGCCAAGTGCCGAAAGGCTCAGGGCGATGTCATTGTCAAGCGACTTGATACGGTGAATCTTTACACCCCTGTCGGGAACCACCTCGTAAAGCGTCACTGTGGGCCCTACAGTGGCTGATATCTGCTTGATTGTAATCTTATGGTCGGCAAGGGTCTTGAGGATTATCTCCTTGTTGGCGTTTACCTCGTCGGTAGTGGTTGTACCCGCGTTGCGGTAATCGCGAAGAAGCGCCAGAGTTGGAAACTTATAGCGCGACAGCGAAAGCCTTGGATCAAAAGGGGGGAGGTCACCCGGAACATCCTCTTCCACAGATTCCTCTGCAACTGGCTTTTTGGTTCTGTCGATAACATTTACGAGAGGTTTGTCGGGCAGGGGAACCACCGGGGGTTTATAGAAATCATCAATTTCGTCCACCTCCTCGGTCTCCTCCTCATCGGCCCTGAGGGTTTCCTGCTCCACGGAGGGATAATTCTCTTCGGGAGAGATTTTTACATCATCGGTAACAACATCTTTCTTTCGGCCTTCGCCGGAGAGTACCGATACGCCTGCCTTCGCAACAGTGGCTATAGGTTTCCTGATTGTCTGGGGGCTGACATGAAGCGCAAAAATCAGGTAGGCAATCGTAACTATCAGCAGTACCGCACCTGTGCCCACCTTGCCGAGTCCGTCGTTAAGGTAGCTGGCGATCATGAAGCCGAAAGTACCTCCGGGTCCCGCACCGAGGAAGGTGGACTTTCCTGCAAAGTAACCAAGAATGACTGAGACAAGTACAGTGGCAAGGAGGAAGCGAAGGACGTTCTTCCAGAGCCTGAAGTATTTGACTTTCAGCAGGGCGAGGCCGAATGCGCCGATGACCAGCGGGATGAAGAATGAGCCGAGCCCGAAGCCGTTGAACATGAAGTAATGGCCAAGGGTGAAGCCAACCTTCCCTCCCCAGTTCTCATATGCAAAGGGTTTGTCGTCAGGTTGCGGACTGAGCGAATCCTGGTCTGCATTGCCGGTAAGGACATAGGATACGAAAACTACGAGGAGGTAAAGGGCAAATACAAGCAGTACCAGACCCACAATGAATCTCAGGTTTTCCCCTGACGGATTGCCTCCCGAACCCCTCTTCTGCGATGATGATGAACCGTTTCCTTTCTTCTGTTTAGCCATCCTTCGATGAAATTAATGTACCCCTTTGACAGTGGTCTTTTAAACGATTAGCAAAGGTAAGAAAATTGGTTGACCCGCAGGGGCATATTTTAAAACGAAATCATTTTCAGGATAAGGGTGTCGAGGTACTTTGAAGTGACCTTCCTGTAGTTCTTTTTTCTTTCAAACTCCTTGTCAGGGATTTGTTTTGCAAGCACTTCATCTGCTGTAAACTGCAGTTCGGCATCGCCGATTATATAGAAAAAATCCATCAGAACGCCGTCTATTTCCCGGTAGGGTGTCATTCTGTTCGGATTTTCCGCCCTGATCTCGGTGGTGTACCAGATGTACCTGGTTGTCTTTTTGTCCGGCATTTCAACCCTTGCCTGCCGGCAATTGAAACCGCATATTACTGACTTGCGTCCCGTGTCGTGGATTGTAATCCCTTCCATGGAGGCGAATCCGGGCTGTAGGTCCCGGTAGTTACCCTCAAAGTAGTATTTGAATGAGAGAATGTTGAGGTAAGTGTCGTAGATATTTTCCTTCGGATTTATGACTGTCGTCACTCCCGAGTTGCCGATGGGTGTTTTGAGCCTTGTGCTGATAAGGTCATTCCTGAAAGCAATAACCAGTTCCTTTGGAAGAAGGTCTGATGAGAGTGATGAAGGGTTGCTGACGTATTTGATGGTGTAATAGATCTCGCCCTCTTTCATGTTCCTGTATTTGTTGCCGCCCCTGCAGGAGGCAAGCACAAAAACAGTCAGAAGTAGTGGAATCAGAAGGAGAGAGCTGTTCTTCACGCTGTGCAATTTGGCTGTAAAAGTAGTAAAATATGCAAAATCAGCTGATATGGCTTACAGTGGCATATCAATATATAACTCAGATCAGCAGGGAATAATATTTGCCATGTTTTAATTTCGTTTAATATTTTAGCTTTGTCACCTGACATCAAGAGACACGTATGAGCAAGAAGCTGGCAGTAATAGCCCTGGGAGGCAATGCCCTCCTGAGGGGTGATCAGATAGGCACAATTGAAGAACAGGAGCAGAACACCACTGATACCCTGGAGAACCTTGTGTTTCTTCTGAAGGAGGGATATGATCTCGTCATAACTCACGGGAACGGTCCGCAGGTGGGTAACATCCTGATGCGGAACGATGCCGGTGAGCAGATGTACGGGATAGCCCAGATGCCAATAGACATATGCGTTGCCGATTCGCAGGGAGGTATAGGTTACATGATTGAGCGGATGTTCAAGAATGTGCTGAACAAACACGGCATTGAAAAGAACGTTGTATGCCTGATAACTACGGTAGTTGTTGACAAGGATGATCCGGCCTTCACCGATCCACAGAAGAGGGTCGGCAAGATTTATACTAAGGAGCAGGCTGATGAGCTTGCAAAGGCGAAGGGATGGGTGTTCAGGGAAGAGGTCAAGGCTGAAGGAGGATTCAGGAGGGTGGTCCCTTCCCCGAAACCGAAGAGCATCATGAACCATGATCTTATCCGTGAGCTTGCCCTGCGCGGGAATATAGTGATTGCAGCGGGCGGCGGGGGAGTGCCGGTTTATTTCGATGAAAAAAAAGATGTAAGGCCTGCCGAAGCAGTGATTGACAAGGACCTTGCTTCATCCCTGCTGGCATCTGCAATTGGGGCGGACGAGTTTTATATCCTGACCGATGTTCCTTATGTTTATATCAACTATAAAAAGCCTGACCAGGAGATAAAGGAGTTCCTCGATTATAAGGATACACTTAAGTATCTGAATGAAGGGCAGTTTACAAAAGGAAGCATGGCGCCGAAGATAGAGGCGTGCCTGAATTTTGTGAAGGGCGGCGGCAGCAAGAGCGTAATCACCGAGGCATTCAAGCTGGAAGACAGGAGGTACGGGACGAAGATTACGATGGAGTACGATTGAGAAGTCGGCGGTCGGCAGTACCAGTCGGCAGTACTTTTAGCAGTCAATGAAAAAGCATAGTTACAAAACAAATAACCGCAAAAACGAACATACAATGGCTTACAATTTAAGGAACCGCAGCTTTCTGAAGCTGCTTGATTTCACACCAGAAGAGATAAAGTTTCTCCTTGATCTTTCATTTGACCTCAAAAAGGCAAAATATGCCGGGACGGAACAGCAGAGACTGAAGGGAAAGAATATTGCCCTCATCTTCGAGAAGACTTCAACCCGCACCCGGTGCGCCTTTGAGGTTGCAGCTTTTGACCAGGGAGCACACGTTACCTATCTTGGCCCTTCCGGATCACAGATCGGTCACAAGGAGTCGATGAAGGATACCGCAAGGGTCCTTGGGCGGATGTATGACGGTATAGAGTACCGCGGCTACGGGCAGGCCATTGTTGAGGAGCTGGCACAGTATGCCGGTGTGCCGGTATGGAACGGACTCACGAACGAGTTTCATCCCACGCAGATCCTGGCTGATTTCATGACGATGATGGAGCACAGCGACAAGCCGCTTAACAAAATCAGCTTCTGCTACCTCGGTGATGCCCGCAACAATATGGGCAACTCGCTGATGGTCGGTGCAGCCAAGATGGGAATGGATTTCCGTGCCGCAGCTCCGAAGGCATGTCAGCCGGCGGATGACCTGGTCAGTAAATGCCGTGAGATTGCATCTGAGACTGGGGCGAAAATTACCCTTACCGAGGACGTTGCCGAGGCGGTCAACGGTGTTGATTTC
>JAKAXP010000029.1 GCA_021816545.1 Bacteroidota bacterium | reverse complement strand
TCAACGGAGTCGTTAACCTTCACCACAGGTTTCTCCTCTTCATAGTCGGCAGCCCTGAATTTGCCCTTGCGGGAGCCTTCCGGCATCTCTTCCCTGTCAGCCTGCGGGCTGTCCTTGTCTTTCTCGGCTTTCCGCTCATTGAGTCCTTCAGCAATTGCCTGGCACATGATGTCAATCACCAGTGATATTGACTTGGCGGCGTCATCATTAGCAGGGATCACGAAGTCGATATCTGACGGATCCGAGTTTGTATCAACCATTGCGAAAACCGGAATACCGAGTCTTTTAGCCTCATGGACAGCAATATGCTCCTTGGCTACGTCAACCACGAACAGCGCTGAAGGCTGGCGGGTCATGTCGGCAATTGAACCGAGGTTCTTTTCAAGCTTGGCTCTCTGGCGTGTGATCTGCAGCTTTTCCCTCTTTGAGAGGTTGTCAAAGGTGCCGTCTGTTGCCATTTTGTCGATGGAGCCCATTTTTTTGACTGCCTTACGGATTGTGGGGAAGTTGGTGAGCATTCCGCCCGGCCATCTTTCTGTCACGTATGGCATGTTCACTGATCCGACCTTTTCGGCCACGATATCCTTCGCCTGTTTTTTTGTGGCGACGAATAGTACCTTGCGGCCTGACTTGGCAATCTGCTTCATTGCAGAAGCGGCCTCGTCTATCTTTACAGTGGTTTTTTCAAGGTCAATGATGTGAATGCCGTTGCGCTCCATGAAGATGTAGGGAGCCATAGCCGGGTTCCATTTCCTCTTGAGGTGCCCGAAGTGTACACCGGCATCCAGTAATTCTTTGAAATTGGTTCTTGACATTTTGATTGTGTTGTTAAGTTTACGTTCTGTGAAGTCAATTGCAGAGTAGTTCCTGGCGGGAAGTCAATGCAATTTAGATACTAAACCTGCATCTATATAAATTGCTGTTGAACTCCTAACGCTTACTGAACTGGAATCTCTTGCGTGCCTTGGGCTGACCGGGCTTCTTTCTTTCAACCTCGCGCGGATCACGCGTGGTAAAACCTTCTGCCTTCAGCTTGGGCTTGAACTCCGGATCAACCTTGATCAGAGCCCTGGAAATCGCAAGACGTACCGCCTCTGCCTGACCTTTGGATCCACCGCCGTCAAGGGTGACTTTGATGTCAAATTTGTCGGCAACATTAAGAAGGTTGAGTGGCTGGAGGACGACATACTGCAGGATCTCATTCGGGAAATAATTCTTGTACTCCCTGTCATTGATCGTGATCTGTCCCTTACCGTCGCTGAGGTAGACCCTTGCAACAGCCGCTTTCCTTCTTCCGATAGCGTTGATAACTTCCATGTTTCTTACTTAATGGTTTTTAAATCGATTAGTTTGGGTTGCTGGGCCTCGTGCTTATGCGCCGGGCCTTCATACACGTAAAGGTTCCTGAAGATAGCGTGGCCGAGCCTGTTTTTCGGAAGCATACCCTTCACGGCATATTCTATAAGCCGCGTCGGATGCTTCTTCATCAGCTCGTCAGCCTTGACGATCCTCTGGCCTCCGGGATAACCCGTATGCCTGATGTACTCCTTGTCAGTCATCTTTGCTCCCGTGAGTGCAACTTTTTCTGCATTGATAACTATCACGTTATCCCCGCAGTCAACATGAGGCGTGAAGCTTGTCTTGTGCTTCCCCCTCAGCATCAGGGCAACAACAGATGCCAGACGCCCGAGTGTCTGACCCTCCGCATCTACAAGTACCCACTCTTTCTCAACAGTCGCCTTGTTGGCTGAAACTGTCTTGTAGCTTAAGGTGTTCACTTTGTACTAAGGTTTTGTTAATTAATGATTTTTTAAAATAAATACCCCTTTTTTGGGGTCTGCAAAAATACAACATATTTTTATTCCGAGCAATATGTTGTACTTTTAATTTCTTTAATATCCGCATGTTCAGAAGAAACATACCTCTGACAGTATTTAATATTGATACATTCAGTCTGTTTAACGGTGCGGTATTCTTTTCTTATTTTTACACCCTGATAATTGTTACAACTGTTATTGATGAAACTCAACGGTGAGGACAGTAAATTCCTTGAACTGGCAATCAGGACGGCAGGGGAGAACATGGAAGACGGAGGTGGCCCCTTCGGGGCTGTTATTGTAAAGGAAGGAAAGGTGATTGCCAGTGCCGGCAACAGGGTTGTTCCCGGGCATGACCCCACCGCACATGCTGAGGTGATGGCAATCAGAATGGCAGCAGAAAGAAAAGGGACACATGACCTTGACGGCTGCACAATCTATGCATCCTGCGAGCCGTGCCCGATGTGTCTCGGGGCAATTTACTGGGCAGGCATAAAGAGAATAGTATATGCCTCCGACAGGTATCGCGCTGCGGCTGCCGGATTCAGCGACAATCACATTTATGAGGAGCTTGCCCTCGGCAATGGTGAAAGGACAATTCAGATGATCCGAGGACTTAAGGAGGAAGGTGACAGGATACTGGAGAAATGGGAGGAGCTTCCCGATAAGATACAATACTGATAATTTCCGATGGGAAGAGTTGACCGGGATTTCTTTCTTGCCGATGCCGTGACGGTTGCCGGGCTGCTGCCAGGCATGGAAATAGTCATCGGAGACGGAGAGAAAGCCGGAAGGTACATGATAACGGAGACAGAGGCTTACCTTGGTGTTGACGACAGGGCCTGCCATGCCAGCAGTGGAAAGACAAAACGGACGGAGCCTATGTATCTTGAAGGAGGCCATCTTTATATTTACTTTGTATACGGAATGCACTGGATGCTCAATATTGTGACCGGGACAGCTGATGACCCTCAGGCCGTGCTTATAAGGGGAGTAAGTCAATACTCCGGACCGGGACGTGTTACAAAGGGGCTGGGTATTGACGGAACATTCAACCGGGAGGACCTGGCATCATCAGGACGGATCTGGATTGAGGACACCGGCTTCCGCACTGAACTCATTACCGGGCCAAGAGTGGGAATAGACTATGCCGGCGAGCCCTGGATCAGCAAGCCGTGGCGATTTATCATAAGGAACGAAAAAGAAAAGAAATGAAAAAAGGATTCGGACTGTGGAACAACATAACGGGATGGGCGGTGTTTGCCGTATCTCTCGTAATTTACCTCATGACAATCGAGCCGACTGTCAGCTTCTGGGACTGCGGGGAGTTCATCCTCTGTTCCTTCAGGCTCGAGGTGGGGCACCCTCCCGGCGCGCCGTTCTTCCTCCTTCTGGGGCGTTTCTTCTCCCTTTTCGCCGGAGGCGATACCTCGAAAGTGGCCATGATGGTGAATATCCTGTCGGCTTTTGCCAGCGCCTTCACAATACTCTTCCTGTTCTGGAGCATCACCAGGCTCGTACGCCTTGCCACAGGTGACGGCCCGGAAGTAACCGGAGGGAAGGCTTTTGCGATACTTGCCGCCGGCGCCATCGGAGGCCTGGCCTATGCTTTTTCAGATACATTCTGGTTCTCTGCCGTGGAAGGCGAGGTCTACGGTACCAGTTCACTCTTTACGGCCGCTGTCGTCTGGGCCATTCTCCGCTGGTATGACGAAGCTGATGACCCTCACGCGGGCCGCTGGATCATCCTCATAGCATACCTGATGGGCCTCTCAATAGGGGTTCACCTGCTGAACCTGCTGGCGCTTCCGGTTATAGTGCTGCTCTGGTACTTCAGGAAGCATACCGTTACAACCCGCGGCGTCATATGGGCACTGCTCGCAGGATTCCTTATACTCGGGGTGCTTAACTTCGTCTTCGTGCCGGGGGTTGCAAAGGTTGCAGGCTGGTTTGAACTGTTCTTTGTCAACAGCCTTGGCCTGCCTTACAATACCGGTCTCTATATCTACCTGGTGCTTCTTACCGGACTTATCTCCGGAGGCATATGGTATTCGCTGAAACAAGGCAAAAAAATTCTGAATTTCGCCATGACGGTGATTGCCGTCCTGATCCTTGGTTATTCTTCCTTTGCCCTCATAATAATAAGGGCCAATGCCCACCCGCCAATGAACCAGAATGACCCGTCGGATGTCTTTTCTTTCATATACTACATCAACAGGTCACAGTACCCGCGTGCACCCTTCCTCTACGGCAATTACTACTCGGCACCGGTGACAGGCCTTGAAAAGAAAATTGGCGGATACAACAAAAAGGACGGCAGGTATGAACCTTATTACACCACAGAGTACCAGTATGACAAAAGGTTCATGACGGTTTTCCCGCGAATGTACAGCAGTGACCCCGGTCATATCCGGGAGTATGAGTACTGGGGAAAGGTAAGGGGAACAAAGGTCACGATAAGGTCAGGCCAGGAATCGGAGCAGGCTGTCATCCCCTCCTTTGGCGAGAACCTGAGGTTCTTCTTCAGGTACCAGGTGGGGGTGATGTACATGAGGTACTTCATGTGGAACTTCGCCGGGAGGCAGAATGATGTCCAGGGGAACGGAAACGTCATGGACGGCAACTGGATTTCAGGCATTCCGTTCATCGACAACGCCCGACTCGGCGACCAGTCGCTTCTTCCGGAGGAGAACCGCAACAACCCTGCCCGCAACAAATACTTCCTGCTGCCGTTGCTTGCCGGACTTGCAGGCATTTACTGGCAGTACAGGCGTGACGGGAAGGGGCTGTCCCTTGTTGCCCTCCTGTTCCTGATGACGGGGCTTGCCATCGTTACATATCTCAACCAGAATCCCAGCCAGCCGCGTGAGAGGGACTATGCTTACGCAGGATCATTCTATGCATTTGCCATATGGATAGGGATGAGCGTCATGCTACTGTATGAGTTACTCAGGAAGTTCATGAAGGAATATCCGGCTGCCATCATTCCGGCAGTCGTTCTGATGGCAGCTGTACCGTTCCTTATGATAGTGCAGAACTATGATGATCACGACAGGTCTGACAGGTATACTGCAAGGGATATTGCCTCCAATTATCTCTCATCCGTTGATGAAAATGCGGTGCTGCTTACATACGGAGACAATGACTCATTCCCTCTCTGGTACATCCAGGATGTGGAGGGGTTCCGCACTGATGTGCGGGTTGCCAACCTGAGTTACCTTCAGAGCGGATTCTATATTGAAACAATGAGCCGCAAGGCCTTTGAATCTGATCCGTTGCCTTTCACCCTCCCCGTTGAAAAGTACATTGAAGGTGAGCGTGTGCAGCTTCCTGTTGAAGAACTGATCAAGGAGCCGACGCCGATCCGCAAGGTTGTTGAGTTTGCAGGGTCGGATGACCCGAAGGCAAAGGTTGATCTTTCCGGACGCGGTGATTTCTTCAACTTCATCCCTGTAAGGGAATTCATTGTGGACGTTGATTCCGCCCATGTGATTGCCACCGGTGCTGTCCGCCCATGGCATGCTGACAGGATGCTAAAGCCCATGATATGGAAATTCAGCAATAGCATGGCCATCAAGGATGACCTTGCGGTTATTGACTTCATGGCGGGCAACAACTGGGAGCGGCCGCTCTATTATTCAGTAACTGTACCTGCATCAACATACATAGGTCTTGAGCAGTATTTCATCCTTGAGGGGATGGCCTACCGCGTCAGTCCTGTAAGGATTGATCCTCCGGGGCAGGGGGAGACTGGCATGGTTGACACCAGGGAGATGTATGAGAACATGATGAACAAATTCCGCTGGGGCAATGCTGATAAGGAGGGTGTCTACCTTGACGAGAACAACCGTCGCATGTTTGACGTCTTCAGGCGTCAGTTCGCCAAGCTTGCAAAGGCACTGGTTGTCGAAGGTGATACGGCAAGGGCTGTGGCGGCGGTGCAGAGGGGCCTGAGCATCGTTCCTCCGGATAAGATGCCATATGATTACTTCAGCACTGACCTCGGTGATGCACTTGCAATGGCCGGAAGGAAAAATGAAGCAGAGAAGCTTTTCACCACCATAGTTGACAACTCGGTGGCAACATTGAGCTTTATTGCCGGTCTGCCTGAGGAAAAGAGCTACGGGATTGATTTCAATGCTTCGGTCTCGCTTCAGGCACTGCTCGATGTCTACAGGCTTGCAACCAGGTACGGAATGACTGAACTGGCTGAGAGGGCCTCGGGTGATCTCAACAGGTTCTACGGTGAAATGCCGGCAAGATGATCAGGAATTACAGCAGGCCGTTTCCTGCCGGGATCATCTACCCTGACGCCATTTACAGGCTTGGCGGCGGCGGCAAAAAGGTATACCTGACCTTTGACGACGGTCCTGATCCTGAATCCACACCCCGTATACTTGATATCCTCAGGGACTGTGGCGTAAAGGCCACCTTCTTCTGCACAGGGAGCAGGGTTATGGCGTTACCCGGCCTGTTTGCAAGGATTGCTGCTGAAGGACATACGGTTGGCAATCACGGTTACAGCCACCTCAACGGCCTGAAGACACCGGTCAGGACCTATTGCGCTGACGTACTCAGGGGGAGGGATATAACCTGCAGCAACCTGTTCAGGCCTCCGTACGGCAGGCTCCGCGTAAGACAGTACAGGATACTGGAGAGGAGCATGCGGATAGTCTTCTGGGACCTGATGCCCTATGACTTTGACCAGGGACTCAATGCTGAGGAATCCTATTCTGTGCTGACGAGAAGGTTAAAGCCGGGCTCGGTCATCGTCCTGCATGACAAGGCTTCAAGCACTGCGCCCCACTACCTTGAACGGTTTCTGAAAAAGGCACAGGCTGAGGGCTATGCTTTCGGAACAGTTGATGATTCTTCAAAGGGTGGATGAGTAAATTCGTCCTAAATGCTAATTTTGAAAAGGAAAGTAACCTTGAACATGAATATTCTAATACTGGGATCGGGAGGACGTGAGCATGCAATCACATGGAAACTGGCGCAGAGCAGCAGGCCGTTAAAGCTCTTCGCCGCACCCGGAAACCCCGGCACAGCGACACTTGCTGTCAATATCCCTGTTGACCCACTTGATTTCACGGGAGTGCGTCAGGCTATCCTTGCCAATGAAATTGGGATGGTGGTTGTAGGCCCGGAGGTGCCACTTGCAGAGGGAATTGCCGACTTCATTGAAGATGATCCTGCCCTGGCCGGGGTGGCGGTGATAGGGCCGCGCCGTGCAGGTGCGATGCTCGAGGGAAGCAAGGACTTTGCAAAGGGATTCATGAAGAGACACCTTATTCCAACGGCAGCATATGAGACCTTCACGCCGGAAACATTTGATGATGCGGTAAAATTTATGCGGAAGCTGAAACCGCCTTATGTTCTCAAGGCAGACGGCCTTGCCGCAGGGAAGGGGGTGCTGATAATAAATGACTTCGATGAGGCCGTGAGAGAGCTGAAAGAGATGCTGGGAGGGCGGTTCGGAACAGCAGGCAGCAGGGTGGTCATCGAAGAATACCTGAACGGAATTGAGATGTCAGCTTTTGTTGTTACAGACGGCAGTTCATACCGGATACTTCCGGAAGCTAAGGATTACAAGCGCATAGGCGAAGCCGACACAGGGAAAAATACAGGTGGCATGGGTGCAGTGTCACCCGTCCCCTTTGCCACACCGGAATTTCTTGCGAAGGTGGAGGATAGAATTATCAAACCTACTGTTGAGGGGTTGAAGGAGGAAGGTATTGACTACAGGGGATTCATATTCTTCGGGCTGATGAATGTGAACGGTGATCCGTTCGTAATTGAATACAACGCCCGCCTCGGCGACCCGGAGACAGAGGTTATTCTGCCCCGCATCGGGAGTGACCTCTATGATCTTCTTGAGGGGGTGGCCTGCCGTGACCTTGCCTCACGCAACACTGTCATCCTTCCTGAGACTGCAGTGACAGTTATGATTGTGTCAGGAGGCTACCCTGACAGCTACGGGAAAGGCTTTCCTGTTTCAGGGACTGAAAATGTAACCGGAAGCACTGTTTTCCACGCCGGTACTAAAACTGACAACGGCCGGCTGGTCACATCCGGGGGGCGGGTACTTGCTGTAACCTCCCTGGGCAAGGCCATGTCTGACGCACTTTCAGCCAGCTATATGTCAGTAAGGGAGATCTCGTTCGAAGGGTTGTACTACAGGAAGGACATTGGGTTTGACCTGAAAAACTATACGGAATGATCAGGTTCTTCAGGGGTTCAGGTGCCGGACCGGTGTTTCTCATGCTCCTGGCAGCACTGGGATTGTGGGGTGTTTATCTGATTGCACCTCCTCAGCCGGAGAATCTGACAGTCGTGCAACCCATGCCGCTATGGGGTTTCATCCTTCACTTGCTTTCAGGCGCACCCCTTGCGGGTGTGATATTTTCACTCCTGCTTGTCCTGACAGTGGCCTTTGTTATGATCAGGTTCAATACAGAGATATTTTTTATTCCAAGACGGACCTATCTTCCGGCACTTCTTTACATCCTCCTTTATTCGCTCTTCCCAGGAGAGATGGTGCTTAATCCGGCACTTCCGGCATCACTGCTTATCCTGGCAGCCCTCTGGAGAATGGTGTCGTCCTACCGTTTGAACGGTATGTCATTCAACTTCTTTGACGCAGCACTGATGATCTCCTCAGCGGGTCTGCTCTATGCAGGATCATTGTGGTTCATAGTGGTGGTATTCATCGGGGCACTCGTGCTGAGAAGCCCGGATGCACGGGAACTGACACTGGCACTTGCCGGAGCATTGCTGCCCTGGATAGTTATGTATGCGGTTTGGTATGTCACGGGTGGGGAAACCGGCGAACTCACAGGGATAATACGTCACAACCTCTTTGACCAGTCTCCCTCTGTGAGCTGGAGCCGGACCCTGATCATACTGCTGGTGGTTGCAGGGATTAATTTCCTTCCCTCTTTTGTATACCTTGTCAAGGAGATTCCTGCATACAAGATAAGGTCACGCAAGACCTGGGAAATAATGATCTGGATGATGGTTATAAGTGCTGCAGCAATAATCTTTGTACCGGCTGTGTCTGCTGAAATGACTGCAGTGGCGGCATTGCCCGTGGCTTTTATTATGGCCAATCAGATGGCCTTTACAAGGAGGGTGGTTATTGCAGAAATTTTACTATGGATTATGATTGCTATGCTTGCCGTTGCGAGGATCTGGCCAAACTGATCATTTTATCATGCAAACCACCCCAACGCCGGAGCCCTGTTCTCCGCCGACAAAGCTGTACCATATCGTATAAAGCCCGGTCTTGTTGCAGATAAAATCAACCGAACTGAATTTTCTGCCGGTTCCGGGATTATACGAGGAAATGAGTTCCTTTCCCTGGTCATAGAGAGTGATGTACAGTTCTCCGTGAGATCCGGGAGCATCGCAAACCGAAAACCTGTATTTCATGTTCTTCATCAGGTACATATTGGCCTTGTGCACCGGGGCGGAAGCATTGGTTGCTGCCTTTGGAAGCTGCACCCTGAAATCCTTGAGGTAGGTTGTGTTTTCACCGGCGGCTATCACACAGCTGCTTACAAGATCATCCGTTGCAGGCTGACCGGCTGCCAGAAGCGGAAGGATGGTCAGGGCGAGGGATATAACCAGAATCCTGTTTTTCATATTAGTTGCCGGATATAAGTTTGTTTCTGATTTCTTTTGATTTCTCAGCAATCTGCGCCAGCTGGGCATCACTCATTTCAACTATGCTCTCCTCATGCTGCACCATTACCAGACGACCGTCCTCCTCACGTGTCTCCGGTTCACCGAGCCTGTAGGAGACCTTTACCCCTGAGTACATGCTGCTAATTTCCTCCATCATCCCGTAAAGGGTCCTGTACTCCTCTCCGCTGGAGCTGTAGGGGCGCAGAAGCATGAGCAGGTCGCCGAGAATTATTTTCTGTTCACCGATCCTGTCTCGGAGGATTTCATCGGTATTGTTCAATGCCCCCTGTGTTGCGAGGTATTGCCCCTCAATCCAGACTCCGGCAATCATCAGGGCAGAAATGGATCCCCTGTTGTTGTCCCTGAGAAACCTGTCAATCTGGTTATATGAATTCACCGAAAGGAAAAGAAGTGAGTCGAGGTTCGATTTGCTTACCGAGAGCCTCTTGATAGTTTCGAAATCAAAAAACTGACCAACCCTCAAACCGTCGGCAAGCCTCTTTATCGTTGACAGAACATCAACGGAGTTTCCTGTTTTCTCGTACATGTTGAGATACCCCAGGTCAGCCCCGTAAATGCCGAGCATCAGTGCCTTCTGGAAGTTGGTTGTGAGCCTGTCGGCTCCCTGTGTGGGAGCCAGGTATCCGGCTGAGAATGGCACCTCCATTGATTGAAGTATGGAAGCTATTTCAACGGGCGATGCAATGTTCTGAACAATGTCTGCCACAGCCTCTTCACTCAGTTTGACAGCTTCACCGGCCGGCACCGAGTCGGCAACAGGAAAGCTAAGCCCGCTCTGCCGGGTACTGCCGTTCCTGCATGAGCATGCGCTCACCAGCAGGATTACTGCCGCAATCTTTGTTATTGTCCCTGTCATCAGACGTTAATATTTATTTTCAACTCTAAGGAAACTCGTTATTTCCGGCTTGCGTTCCGTTTTTTTTGCCCTGTCCTGTCAAAAAAAATGATCATCCGCCTGAGTATTTCAGTGTACAGCATAATGTACAGGATGATAACCGAGGAGAGCAGAAGCAGTATGTTGAACCTGAAGGTATCAATCCTGAGCCCCATGAACCTCTTGACCGGTGCCATGAAATGGGTCCGGAAATCAAGCGGTCCCGCCGCTGAAGGCTCGAGGTAGATAAGGTCCACATTCTGTATAAGTCTCTCCCTGAACTCAAGCATCTTGTTTTTTTCGTATACCTTCCTGACAATGTCTTCCAGCTTGTCATTATGGTAGTTATTATATAACAGATCAAGCGCCACTTTATTGCTGCTGACGTAATTATCAAGACTGTTATCTGCAAGGTTGCTGAGTCTCCTGTATTCATTTTCGGCCCGGGTCAGCCATATATATAGCCTTTTTGCAAGGGAATCGGAAAATAAAGCCGGTGTTACAGAGTCTGTTCCGCTGAAAGGTTCTGTTATCCCCGAGGCGCCGATGGCAGCAGTTTCATTTCTCAGCAGCCGCATCTCACTCTCCTGCGCCGGAGTCAGTACTCCTGTCGCGGCGACTGACTGAACCTGTTCCAGTGCCTGTTTCACGCGGGGAATCCGGTAAATCGTATTGAAGTCCGAAACGCTCATCTGCTGTTTCAGCGGATATACCCTCCGTCCGTATTCATTACCGGTGAACTGCTTCACCATCAGGGCTTCATATGTCCATCTAGTCGGCATCATGTCTGCAATGAGGGGAACCCTGTCCGCCCTGGCAAGTTTCCTGTTTAGCTTGTCAAAGGGGAACATGGCACCGCTGAGGACCATCATCGGAATCATCAGCAGCGGAATAACGATATAGATCGCAATTGCGGAATTAAGCGCTGACGATATGTTCAGCCCTATAATATTGGCAACAAATGCTGTTGTAAACAGAGTCAGCCAGTAGTAGAGGAAAAGCCCCTTAATGCCAAGCACCGGGTTGGCCACTGCCAGGAAGAGAAATGTCTGCATGGCCGAGATAAAGGCAAGTAACAGAACCTTGCTGACCAGGTAACTGCTGCGGTTCAGGTGCAGAAAGTGCTCCCTCCTTAGAAGCTTCCGGTCATGAAAGATTTCCTCAGCGCTGATTGTGAGACCGAGAAACAGCGCCACAATTATGCTCATGAAGATGTAAATCGGGATATTCTCGTTTTCACGGAAGACATAAACATCCGAAGAAGGGTCAGCAATGTATCTGATGATGTAAGAAAGGATCAGTCCGAGCGCCGGGCCCTCCAGTATAGTCAGCAGCATGTACTGCCTGTTGGCAATTTTGCTCCTGGCGTCGCGAAGCATGTAGATCAGGGTCTGCCTCAGCCAGCCGGGTTTCCTCAGGCTTGACCACGGTTCCCCTTTCTCTTCCAAAGGTGCCTCTGCGGGTATGGTTTTCCTGTAGGCTTCAGCCCACTCTGCCGGCGAGACCTTCCTCTGTTCGGTGTAATTGCCGAACTCATCCACCACCCTTGTTTCCAGGATGTTGAAAAGTGTTTCGGGATTGACTGTACCGCACGAAGGGCACTCTGCCACCCCGCTGTTGATGTGTGCCTCGTGTGTCTTGAAATGGACAATGGCATCGAGCGGGTTGCCGTAGTAAACCAGGTGACCCATGAGGTCAAGTATCAGCACCCTGTCAAAACCCTTGAAAATATCGGATGAAGGCTGATGGATGACAGTGATAACCAGTTTCCCCCTCCCGGTAAGCTCGTGAAGGAGATCCATCACGTTCTCGGAGTCGGCAGAGGAGAGACCTGATGTAGGCTCGTCGAGAAACAGAACTGACGGTTCGCGGATCAGTTCAAGGGCGATGTTGAGTCTCTTGCGCTGGCCTCCGCTGATTACCTTGTTGAGCGGCGAACCCACCCGGCAATCCCTCTTTTCAAAAAGCCCGAGACTGTGAAGTGTTTTGCTGACAGTCTCAGTCAGTTCATCAGCTGATTTTCCTGCAAAACTGAGTGATGCGGCATACCAGAGGTTTTCGGAGACTGTCAGTTCCTCAATCAGAAGGTCATCCTGCGGCACATAACCGATTACACCGTCAAGAATCCTGTTCCCGGAGTGAATCGGAATGCTGTTTATCCTGACTTCTCCTGACTCCGGCTCGACCAGCCCTGTCAGCAAATTCAGCAGGGTTGTCTTCCCTGATCCGCTTGAGCCCATGATACCTATCAGCATGCCTTCGCCTGCGGCGAAACTTACATCTGTAATTGCCGGTGTTCCGTCATTGAAGCTGTAACTTATCCGGTCAGCAACAAAGGAGAGTTTATGGATATCCTTGCCTGATGCGAACCTCGCTACGATTTCACTGTAATAGATTGTCGGTGCCGGAGGTGACTGAACTGAACTCCCCGGAGCGAAAAGGTAAACCCTCCGGCATACCACGGGCAGCCCGTTCAGGAAGGTGGTACCGTCACACAGGCATTTAAGGAAGTAAAGGCTGACACTCTCCACTTTCAGGAATACGATGCAATGACCGGTGTATTCTGATGAATCTGCAGGCGACCCCGTATTAAGAACTGTCATTGAGGGTTCCGTGAACCCGGCAGGGTCTTCCTCACGGACGAACTGCATGATGCTCCTGAATTCAGCCGTTGAAATCCTGAAAACTTCGGCGATAGTATTGATGATATTCATCCGCTGCGGAGTGTACTGCTTGTCCGAGTCAATCAGCTCGAAGCAGCGCATCAGGACGATGACCCTCTGTTCCTGCGAAAGGGTTTTATTGATCTTCTTGCAGTTGTTCAGGATCCTTATTGAATCCTTAACCGAAGCGGTTTCAGAGGTCCCCTCTGTCTTTCTCTTTTCCTGCAGCGGCCCGGCATTCTTCAGGAAGAGATGCATGAACTCATCGGCGCTCTGATGGGGAAGCTGTTTAGAAAGGAAGGCAGAGACGAAGTCACGTTCGCTCTGGAGCATACCTCCGTCCTGCTTGACAATCAGGGCAAACAGCTCCATCATGGCCCGCAGGATCTCTTCACTCATGTTTCAGGTTCAGGTTAGTCAAGTATAGCTGCCAAGTTAATAAAATCAGGGACTTTCCTGCCCTGCAAGTTTGCTGTTCTTGCGGCCGTAGAGGAAATAAATCGTCAGTCCGATCAGCAGCCAGGCTGCGAACATGGCCCAGTTAGTCCATCTCATGCCGGTCAGCAGGTAGCAGCATGACAGGAGCCCTATCACAGGTATCAGTGAGAAGCTCCTGAGATAGGAAAGGACAGCAATCACTGCCCATACTATGTAAAAAATAATCATCGGGTAGTGGAGCTTACCCTTGTCAGTATGCTCATAGACTGAGTCAGGCCAGAAAACTGCGATAAGAACAAAGCACACAGCAGTCACTGCAGGAACAATGTATTTCGCATTTACATAAGGTATCCTGAATCTTCCGCTCTTTTCCTGCTCATTTTTATGTGGAAGCATCAGGATCCCTCCGCATACAAGGCAGAAGGCAAAAAGAGTCCCGATGCTTGTAAAATCAAGCACTATCCTTTCATCCGTAAAGAAGATTGGGATTCCCACCACGAGCCCGGTGACAACCGTTGCAAATCCCGGAGTCTTGAATCTGGGGTGTATGGCTGAGAATTTTTTGGGAAGAAGGCCGTCCCTGCTCATGCTCATCCATATCCTCGGCTGACCCATCTGGTAAACCAGCAACACGCTTGTCATTGCAATTACGGCAGCAAACGATACGATGAAAAGCATCCATTTGATACCCCTGATCTTGAATATTTCAGCAAGCGGATCGCTTACTCCGAGGAGGGTGTATGAGTTCATGCCTGTCATGACAAGGGCCAGGATGATGTAAACCACGGTACAGATCACCAGTGAGTAAATCATCGATCTCGGCAGATCCTTTTCAGGATTCCTGCTCTCTTCAGCCAGTGTTGATACGGCATCAAATCCGATATAGGCATAGAACACTGCAGATACCCCGGCCATTACACCTCCGAATCCGTTAGGCATGAATGGTTTCCAGTTTTCAATATCCACATGGAATACACCTACAAATATTACCAGCACAATTATCGCAAGCTTTATTATCACCATC
>JAKAXP010000313.1 GCA_021816545.1 Bacteroidota bacterium | reverse complement strand
CGGTGCTTCAGGGGTATCCGGCCCCTGGTTTATAATTATCTGGTCAGACAGGCCAGATGTGCATCCGCTCTGGTTTGTGACGGTAAAGCTCCAGGTGCCCGGAGCCAGTCCGGAGACAGTATACGAAGTTCCGCTTCCGGTTATTGTTGCTCCGTCAGGGTACCTTGTCAGTGTCCACACTCCGGTGCCGGGGAGTCCCTCGAGCACCACACTGCCAGTGTGAACGTCGCATCCGGGCTGGGTGATGTTGCCCACCTTGGGAGGACCGGGATTGACACAGGCGATCTTGACAATGTAATCCTCCACCTCGCCAGATGACGCTGTACCTGTCGGTGTATTGACCCTTGGTCCCAGCCGGAACCTCGCGAAAGTGGGTTTCGAGCCGATGGCGTCAACGGGTACAGTTATGTCAAGATTATAGGTATTCGACAGGGATCTGCTTACATTGTTTGCAACCCTCTCACCTGAATCATTGAAATCGCCGTCACCGTTCCAGTCAAACCATGCACTGAAGTATACAGTGGTCAGAGAAGGTGTAACAACGGCGTACCTGATCGTGGCCTTGCCGCCCTGAACCAGATCCGGGATTGTTATCCCGTCCTCATCATCACGGCCGTTAAGGTCGTCACCGTTGGCCTCGTCGGAATATTGCTGTGAAGCTTCCCCGTCAGGCTCTCCCCCGAGGTATCTTCTTCCGTCCATGACATGGTCAGCGGATCCGTAGCTTGAAGGGGCATCACCGAAATCATTGGTAAATGCCTGCATAATCATTGCTGAAGGATCATACGGCCTTTCAGACAGGGGAATACCGTAACTGTGGTCAACCCCAGCGGGAAGAGTGAAGGCTGTCAGGAAGGGCAGGAGAAGCAGGAGTGATCTTATTCCGTTTATTTTTACCATTACGTTCTGTAATCGTTACCCGGCTACCAGTATCGGGCCTGAAAAGTTACAAGTTAGAGACGATACAGGGTATATGCAAAGATAATTTGATAACCCAATAATCAGGGCTTTTGGAAAATGTTACCCTCAGTTCCATTGTACCTGCCTCCTGTACATCTCAGACATGCTGAAAAACATAAAATCTGATTTGACGAACAAGTGCAATCAGTTGACAAATAAACCGGTGAAAAGGGCAAATGTTTTCGTTTGAAAATAAATTTGACTTTAACCTCTGACTGTCATAATTTTACGCGTCGCAATCATTTCCCGGTAAATGTAACGCGCATTATTGTTCAACCAAATTAATCTGGAGGAAGTAATTATGACCGAAAAAATGAAGGAATGTTCACCGTCGTCAGGTGCAGTTTACGGGCTCGGGCTCATTGGAGCAGCTATCTATTTCATCTCGGGAGCCACAGGCTTCTGGATGGGGGTACTAGGATTCCTGAAGGCAATTGTATGGCCGGTATTCCTGGTGCTGGAGGCATTCAAAAGCCTGGGGGTTTAAGGCAGCGTTGTATAGGGAGCAGACAATGCTTCCGGCTTTCAAATTATACTGAATAAAGCTGATCTTTAACGTGATTCCTCTGTGGCAGGCTCCTGCTGGGCTTCGCCGCAGTAGCGGCATATCTTTGCGCCGATATGAATCCTCTCTCCGCAGTTGGGGCAATCTTTGATTTCCCCCAGCCCTGACATCAGTTTTTCTTTCTCGTCTGCAATGATTCCCGCAAAAAGATTCAACTCGGTGTCTGTGATGAACTTTACCGGCTGAGCAATGCTGCCACCAGCATATTCAATGATGAGATATCTCTTCCTGAGCCTGATGATCAGCCAGATTCCTGCTGCAACCGAGACAGCTGCAATTACAAGCATTATGTAAGTCGACTGCCGCACATCGGAAAGGAGGCCCAGTGTTGCTGCCAGGATACCGAATGCTATGACTGCCGATCCGGGCAAAGGCTTCGTTATCTCCTTGCAGGCTGTACCTGTCACATCATGGAGGCTGACTATCTTCTTTCCCCTGCTTGCCCTAAGCCCGCCGCCGTGAATACGGGAGCGCGACTCATAAAGCCGGCCAACCTGGTATATCCTCTTGTCTGAAATTATTACTGCTGTATCTGACAGATCATCGTCAACCAGAAGTGATGAAAAATAATCCTGACCCAATATCGCGACAAATTTCTCGTGCTGCGACGCAAAGAGGTTTTTGTAATTGTATTTCATCGATACTGTCAGTTAAGCAGAGGGTCCGCGATAGCCTGCAGATATCCCATAGCCTGCCCAAATTTCGCGAATTAAGCTCATAATTTGAGCGCTGCAGCCCTCAAATAGCCGATATTTTTGACCAACAATAGGGTTGATGGGGTAAATGGGCAGAGTTCGTAGGTTACACACCCTGCGGGCTCAACTGTCGCTCTCTCAGGATTATGTGAGATCAGCCCAGGCAGCCGGAATGATCAGATATGTTGATCTAAACGACACAGGATCAGCCTTATGCAAAGTGTTTAGCAAAAATTCAACAGATTTTCCGGGCAGGATGGTCTGTACTCCGGGGTGATTACTCAAAATGCAGCGAAAGCACCCAGATCCGTGATTTCAGCCTGTCAATGGAATTGCAGTATTCAGGATATTCAGGGTGTGGATCATGCGCGAGCACGTCCGCAAGTCCGTTTGACATCTTGAGTTCAAGTGCGAGTTTCAGCCCTTTGAGGTAGAAGCCGACACCGGCACCTGCCTCATAGTAGAGATCAGGCCTGTTGAGCCTCAAATAGACAGGCCGTTCAAGACGGTATTTCTCCTGAGCATAGAAATCATACCTGTAGTTGATGCCGCCCACAATATAGGGCTTGATATTCTGCATCCGCCATCCGTACCTGAGCTGCAGGGGCAACTCAATGAAGCTCGACTCGATCTTCTGGGGACTGAAAACAGTGTCATTTACCTTTCCGGTTGAATAGTTGACATTCCTCTGACCGAAAGATATTCCTGGCAGGAGCCTGATATCGAAAAACTGGTTAAGCCTGAAATTGAGTGCCAGGTGGATATTTATCCCCGGAGAGACTGATCCCCTTGCAGGATAGACCGAGTCAGTGGCTGTATAATCAGCAGAGGGATCTATCCTGAAGGTCATGGCATTGAA
>JAKAXP010000312.1 GCA_021816545.1 Bacteroidota bacterium | reverse complement strand
CACTCCTATCTTCATTATCCGGATGATTGCTTTTTGCCATTGCTAAAATCAATAAATTTGTGCAAACATGTGACTGTATGCAGATTTTTTATTCCGCTGACGTGAAAGACGGCAAGGCTCTCTTCAGCAGGGAGGAGTCAGGCCACTGCCTCAGGGTACTGCGAATGAGGCGCGGTGACAGCCTCACATTCACCGACGGGAAAGGGACCATTTATGAAGGGGTTATCTCCGGTGATGACCCTAAAGGGATGACCGTGACCGTCACCTCTGAAAAAAGTGATCCGGTTCGGCGGAATTACAGACTCCATGTGGCAATCTCACCGCTTAAAAATGATGACAGGCTCGAATGGTTCATAGAGAAGGCGGTAGAGACCGGCATCGATGTTATAACACCTGTCATCTGCAACCGCTCGGAAAAGAAGAGAATCAGAAGGGAAAGACTCGAAGGGATTATGCTCTCGGCGATGAAACAGTCGGCACGCTGTACCCTTCCTCTCCTGGAGGAACCTGAAGACCTGAACAGCTTCCTGGTCAGGCATAGCCCGGGAAAAAGGATAATCGCCACATGTGACTCTGCTTTTGAAAGGATCGCCATAAACAAGGCATTTGACCGCGGAGAGGACGTGACAATCCTGATCGGACCTGAAGGTGATTTCACTTCCGAAGAGGTGAAAGCAGCCATGAATGCCGGTTTTGTGCCCGTGCACCTGGGAACGGCCCGCCTGAGAACAGAAACAGCAGGCATAGCTGCCTGCTGGTCTGTCAGTCTTGCAAATATCTGAGATCAGGTACTTGTAAAGAAATCAAACACACTGGTGATCTTTCTTACCGGTACATTGTAGAATTCAGTATAGCTGCATTTTTCACAGATCATGGCCGAATATTTCCTGGCCTGGATGTCAAAAAGCTGTGTAAAGAGGCTGTGTGCAACCCTTATCTCGCTGAGCCTGTACTTCCTGCCTCCGCATTTCGGGCAGGTGTACTTTATCATCGGCATTTCACTTTTCATCTTTCTTCTGTTTGGTTTTCTCACTGTTGTCACGAAGCCTGCCGGACTTGCGCAGTGCCTGGTCAAGGATCCATTCAATCTGACCGTTGGTGCTGCGGAACTCGTCAGAGGCCCATTTCTCAATGGCACTCAGCTTGTCCGGGTCAATGCGTATGACGAACGATTTCTTCTGCATGACTACTGATGAAGTGTCCCGGCGTTAATGATCGGATTGGGATCCTTGTCGCCGCACAGCACCACCATAAGATTACTTACCATCGCCGCCTTTTTCTCTTCATCCAGGTCAATGATTCCCTTTTCGGAAAGCTGCTCGAGAGCCATCTCAACCATCGAAACAGCGCCTTCAACAATCTTGAACCTGGCAGCAACCACTGCCGTTGCCTGCTGCCTGCGGAGCATTGCACCCGCAATCTCCTCGGCATACGCTATGTAGTTGATCCTGGCCTCAATTACGTTGATGCCGGCAATCTTCAGCCTGTCACTGATCTCCTTCTCAAGCTCATCATTGACCTCTTCGCCGCCGCTTCGGAGGGTAATTTCCTCCTCATGTCCCTCCCAGTTGTCATAGGGGTAGAGACCGGCAAGCTTACGTAAGGCAGCATCACTCTGAACAAGAACGAAGTGTTCATAGTTGTCCACGTCAAATGCAGCCTTGTAGGTATCTTCAACCTTCCATACAAGAACCAACCCGATCTTTATAGGATTGCCGTTCTTGTCATTTACCTTGATCGGTTCACTGTCGAAGTTGCGGGCCCTGAGTGAAATCTTTTTACGTGAATAGAACGGGATGTTCCACCAGAATCCGTTCTTCTTCACAGTACCCCCGTAGGCACCGAATAGTACCATTACCATTGACTCATTCGGGTTGACAACCATCAGCCCTGCAAAAAGCAGGAGGTCAATTACGATCAGAACAGCTCCCAGCCAGAATATTTCCCTGATAAATGCAAATACAATTGCTACTATCGCAACAAGGGCAAGTACCAGGAAAAGATACCCTGACGACGCTTTGAAAATTCTTTCTTCTTTCATGACTTATGATATTATTATGATATCACAAAGATATCACACCAAAACACAAAAGTCAAGAAAAAGAGAAAAAAAATTTACTTTTGGTGCATGCATGAGCGTCATACCGACAGGGAACTCTATTTCAGGGAGCAGTCACACACCACCCGGAAGCATGTTATTCCGTTCATTCAAGCCGTTATACCGGTGACCCCTTCCCTTTCCGTTCTGGAGATCGGATGCGGTGAAGGGGGCAACCTGCTGCCGTTCCTTGAACTCGGCTGCTCACGCATTACAGGAATAGATATATCGGAATACAAGATCGGGAATGCCCGCAGGTTTTATTCTCTTATTCCCGGCGGAGAAAAGGTGGAGTTCATTGCCTCTGACATTTACGACTGCAGCTCAACGGGGAAGTTTGACCTTATCATTATGCGTGATGTGTTTGAGCATATACATGACCAGGTACGCTTCACCGGTTTCGTAAGGAACCTTCTGGCACCGGGCGGGGTGCTGTTCATCGCTTTCCCGCCATGGTGCAATCCCTTCGGCGGGCACCAGCAGGTGTGTGACAGCAGGGTACTGTCAAGGATGCCATGGATACACCTTCTGCCACGCTTCATATACCGCATTATTCTCCGCACAGGCGGTGAGAGCCCTGCACGCATTGAAGGTCTCATGGAGATAAGAGACACGGGAATAAACCTGGGAAGATTCTACCGGATAATAAAAAAAGAGGGATTTTCATTTCTGAAAAAATCCCTCTGGTTCGTCAACCCCAACTTTGAAATCAAGTTCGGGCTTCGGCCCCGCCTGCTGCCGGGCTTTATAGGCGGTATACCGGTCCTGCGCAACTTCCTGGCAACAACAGGCTATTTCATCATTTCAGTACCTCGTCAGGAGCCCTGAAGTGGAGGCATCAGCCAGGAGTCTTGTGACAGGGCTGCCAGGCGACGGCGGCCGGTTAAATCATTTCAGTGCCTCGTCCAATGCCCTGAGCAATGGCTGTGCCGATATCTTCGTGCCAGTTGCCTGGTTCATCCAGTGCTGCGGGGTAAGACGGCCAAGACTGT
>JAKAXP010000311.1 GCA_021816545.1 Bacteroidota bacterium | reverse complement strand
GCTTCTTGCGGCCCTTCCTAGCTAATCTGATTTTTACTGACATTTAAAAAATTAAGTTTAAGGTTTTACCTGTTAATCTGAAATGAGGGTGCAAATTTAAGACTAAATTTCTTATAACCAATTGATCCTGCAAATATAAATTCACTGTAACAGTTGCCGGATAACAAAAACGGGGTAGTAACACCGTGTTATTACCCCGTTTCAGTTTATATTGTCAGGATCCTAGTTATAACCGGGGTTCTGATCCTGATCATTGATAAATTCATTGGCGTCAATCTCAATCTCGGGGATCGGGTAAATGAGCTTTGGTGAAGTTGCATCAAGATGTTTAATGGGAGACCATCCCGGACCCTGTATCTGTGGACGATCAAGAGGTAATCCGAGTCTGAGGATGTCGGTTATACGGAAGCCTTCGCCGACAAGCTCTCTTCTTCTTTCCATCATGATTTCATTTATGAGTGTTGCCCCGGTACTGGTTGATTTTACAGTGCCGGATGATGACCTTGTCTGCACTGCAAACAGTGCATTCTGGGCGGCTCCATAGTCAGGGGATGATTTCCTGGCTTCACACTCTGCTTTCATCAGGTAGAGTTCAGAGGTTCTCATAAGAGTTGGTTTGTCAAGACCTACGGAGCCAAACGACGATCCGCGCACTGCATCGAGTCTTGGGAATTTACCATAAAGAGAGACATGCCCGGGGCGGATGAAACACCAGGAATCCTGGTTGTTTGGCCAGAACATTGCTTCACTTACCGGTGTACCTGCATCAGTAATTGCCTGTATTTCATCGAAGGAGTAACTGTGATAACCTTCAAAATGATAAAGTGTCCTGATCAGTCCACCGAAGTGTGCCTCAACAGCCGGATCATTATAGTTGTAGAAGAGCGGGGTTATGAACCATTTTCTTCTTATGTCATCAGCCGGATAAGTATTAAGCAGCGCCGTTGTCATAAATGCGTTGCCATATCCTTCGGGATGGTCATAAGATGAGGTAAAGCCCCAGTAAATGCCATAATCGTCCGGGTTAAAGGGAACCGCAAATATTGTTTCAGTCATTATCCGGTTTACACCAAGTGCCAGGTCAGAGGCTGAGCTTAGGGGTGGTGCATCAGCAATTGCGGCATTGATGAACGGTAATGCCTCATCATATTTTCCCATTGTAAGCTTTACCCTTGCCATCAGTCCCTGGGCATAAACCTTTCCAATCCTGCCAAGGGTCTCGGGAGTGCCAAGAGCAGCGATGGCATCTGTCAGGTCATTCTGGATCAACTCATAAACCTCGGCAACCGTGCCGCGTCCTTTAAGGTCTGACGGATCACTGACCTCGTAAAGCGGCACTCCGGGGCTTGCACCATTATCCCTTGTATAAGGCACACAAAACATCTGTACAAGATTGAAATATGCTAGCGCCCTTATAGTCTTAACCTCACCCAGGAACCTGGCAGCGCCATCCTCATCAAACGGAAGGTCAGCATTTATTGCCCCGTTACAGTTCTCAACTACAGCATAGATAAGAGTCCAGTTCATGGCCGGACTTGATCTGGCCGTTGCCCCTGATGATGCGAGCCATGTATAGTTAAATGGCTGAAGCAGGTAATTCCAGTTATTTGCCTGGGCAATGAACACATCATCGCCCCTGAGGTCATTTGATACAGGTACCCATGCAGCCAGAAGCCTTGGCTCCGTTATTAGGTCGTAGATCCCGTAAAGTGCCGCCATCGCATTCTGCGGGCTGCTAAATGCTGCTGTCTCATCAATCTGATCAGTCGGGTAGAGTTCCAGAAACTCTTCCTTACACCCGCTCAGGATTACCCCTGCAAGTACTATGGCTAATAATATCTTTTTCATTTTTGAATCCCTTTTAATGTTAGAAACTAAGGCTGAGGCCCAGTGTTAAGGTTCTGACATTCGGAACCTCGGTGGTGCTGATAAGACCGCTTAATCCCTGCTCCGGGTCATTACCCTTGAACTTGGTAAATACCAGGACATTGTCGCCGTTAACAAATACTGAGGCATTACTTATACCGGACGTACCCAGCATTTTCTTCGGGAGATCATATGACAGGCTGACATTCCTTAACCTTAAGAATGAAGCATCTTCAAGGAAGCGGCTTGACTGGAAGTTGGAACGTGATGAATTATTGTATACGAACCTTGGAACATCAGTCACATCACCCGGCTGCTTCCAGGAATTCAGAACCTCTTTATTGAGCTGGTAACCGTACCGTTCTCCGTCATGCATTGTCATCTGCATCAGGCTGTTGTAAATTTTACCCCCGACACTCCAGTAGAACTGGAATGAGAAGTTGAGATTTTTGAAGAACGTAAAGGTATTTGTGAGTGAACCGTAGAAATCAGGTATTGACTGCCCGAGCTCATATCTGTCAGCTTCGTTATAGTTCTTGGTTGTCTCTCTTTCTCCGGTGGGATTGCCTTCAGTGTCAAGGATATCCTTGTACCACATTGCCTCACCGGTATTCGAATCAACTCCGGCATACTCCTGGATATACCATGTATACAGGCTGTTACCTACAACCCATCTCTTGGTGCCGGAGATTATTTCTTCCTGTGAGAGTGCAGTGATTTCGTTTGTGTATGTTGACAAGTTTATGTCTGTCAGCCAGACGAGGTTGGGGCTGGTAACATTTGTCGTATGCAGTTCAAATTCGAGACCCCTGTTTCGCAGACCACCAATATTTGAAAGAATGGAGCTGAATCCGACAGACGGAGGCAACGGCTTGTCCATGAGAAGGTCATCTGAAAGCCTGTCAAACCACTCGACTGTACCTCTTATCCTCTGGAATATTCCGAACTCAAGAGCAACGTTTGTCGTAACGTTTTTCTCCCACCCCAGATCATAGTTTGGAAGCCGGTTGTGGACCATCCCTACGTAGTAATCATAGTTGTAGCCGAGACTGTATGTGGGAAGATAAGCATACGGCGGAACGGCCTGGTTTCCGTTAGTGCCATAACCAGCCCTTATCTTCAGGTCGTCAAGCCATGAGATGTCACTGAGAAAACTCTCCTCGGATAATCTCCATGTACCGGAAATTGACCAGAAATTTCCCCATCTTACCCTCGGACCGAACCTTGAAGA
>JAKAXP010000028.1 GCA_021816545.1 Bacteroidota bacterium | reverse complement strand
AAATTTCAGGAACTTTCAGCCAGACGCTGCAACAAACACACTGTTCCCGTTCCTGTTCATTGTGGTCTCATGCGGGGCTATCTCCGGCTTCCACGCCACACAGTCGCCGCTGATGGCACGCTGCCTCAGGTCAGAGAAACAGGGACGGCAGATCTTCTACGGGGCTATGATTGCCGAGGGGGTGGTAGCAATGATATGGGCTACCGCAGCCATGAACTATATGGGGGATGTTCACGGGCTGAATTATGCATTCACGCACCCGCTGGCTGATAACCCGGCAATAAAGCCTGATCCTGCGTGGCTGGTGAATGAGATATGCCGTTCATGGCTCGGCAAGACCGGGGCGGTCATTGCCGTAATCGGTGTTGTTGCCTGCCCCGTGACATCGGGTGATACTGCCTTCAGGAGCGCACGGCTTACAATAGCTGACATGCTCAGTATACCGCAGAAAAAAATCTCATCAAGGCTCCTTATTGTTGTCCCGGTCTTTGCGCTGGCATTCGTTCTCACTTTCGTCATGAAGGATGAGTTTGCCCGCATATGGAAGTTTGTCGGTATTTCAAACCAGTCGCTTGCAGCAATAACATGCTGGACCATAGCAATGTACCTCGGCCTCAGGGGAAAGAGTCATCTGATGATGTCACTTCCGGCATTGTTTCTGACGGCAGTGTGCGCGACCTATTTACTTACAGCCCCGCATTCTGGGGGAGGACTGGCATTGCCGCTGAAGGCATCGGTAATAGCCGGTTCAGGACTTGCAGCGGCGGTGTTTGTTGTGTTCCTTGCAGTGCTTGCGAAAAAGAAGAGAGACCGGGTTCAGTAGCTCTCAACCGTTATAGGTACTTCCGGTTTCTTTCGTCCGGCAACCGGCATATCACAGTTAAGTTTTGCGATCTCGCGGCGGAAAAAAACGAAAGAGATAACTGCAGCTACGAAGTCAGAGACAGGGTTTGCAATCCAGACTCCGGCCACACCCCAGAAATGAGGAAGTAAAATTATCAGGGGCAAAAGGACAATTATCTGTCGCAACAAGGAAAGAAAAGTTGCCAGCTTTGCTTTTCCGATAGCCTGAAAGTAGTTTGAAGCTATTATCTGGAATCCCACCATGGGCAACATCGCACAGTAAATGCGCAGTCCCATGACTCCTGCTTCCCTCAATTCCGGGCTGTCAGAATTGAAGATGCTGATTATAGCACCAGGCAGCAGCATGCAGATGAGCCATCCTCCTATTGCAATCATGGTGGCATACCTTATCGCCTTGAGGACTGTTTCTTTCACACGGCAGAACAGACCGGCACCGTAATTGAATCCGATTATTGGCTGTACAGCCATGTTGATTGAGATGATTGAGATTACAAGCATCATTGTGGCGCTGTTGACGATCCCCAGCGCTCCGACAGCTATATCACCACCAAATTTGATAAACTTCGTGTTCATGACGGCTATCACTATGCTTGCCGCAATATTCATGGCAAACGGTGCGAAACCGATAGAAACAATGTATTTTATAATGTACGGATTGGGACGGAAATTTGCAAGGGTCAGCCTGGTAACGCTCCTGTTGCTCCGGAAATGAAGGAATACCCACCCGGCAAGGAAAACGTGTGATATTACCGTTGCAATAGCAGCTCCCTTAACCCCCATCCCGAATCCGAAAATGAAGATCGGGTCAAGGATAATATTCAAACCGGCACTGATAAACATCGAATACATTGCTATCCGCGGATTGCCCTCTGCCCTGATTACATTATTCAGTGCAAAACCTGTCATCGCCAGGGGTGTTCCCAGAAGAATAATTGTAAAATAGTCGGAGGCATACTTTAATGTTTCAGGTCCTGCACCGAATATCTGAAGTACACGGTCTCTCACCAGGAATCCGGCTCCCATAAGCACCAGTCCGAGAACAAGTGAAAGGAAAAATGCGTTGCCCAGAACGCGGTTTGCCCTGTCATAATCTTTTTCGCCGAGGCTTAGCGATATTCTCACAGCTGATCCCATACCTACGAGCATCCCGAATGCCATGATAATGATCATTAGCGGGAATACCACGGTTAGGCCTGAAAGTGCCAGGGCATCAACCCCCTGCCCGATATAAATGCGATCAACAATGTTGTAGAGGGCATTGGCCATCATGCTGGCAAAGGCCGGGAGGAAGTACTTCCACATCAGCTTGCCTGGCTTCTCATGCTCGAGTTCGTATACCTGCCTGGGGTCATTCATGAATGCAAAGATGGGAGAAATTAGGCAGAAGGCAATAGACAGTAGGCAATAGTGTTACTGCAGGAAGGCATTAAAGCCTGGATATTGATCGCAGACCAATTAGAATTGTAAAAAAACTGCCCCGGGGTTTCCGGGGCAGCCTTTCAATTTAAATCAACAAGCTTTTATTTTTTACATCATTCCGGGCATTCCGCCGCCGCCCATTGCGGGATTCGGCATCGGGTTCTCATCCTTCTCCTCGACAACAACTGCCTCGGTGGTGAGGAACATACCTGCTATTGATGCTGCGTTCTCAAGTGCAATCCTGGCCACCTTTGCCGGATCAATGACACCGGCCTTGTACAGGTGCTCAAACTTGTCGGTCTGGGCATTGTAACCGTAGTCATCCTTGCCTTCACGTACCTTCTGCACGATCACTGCACCTTCCTTGCCGGCATTGACAACTATCTGGCGAAGCGGCTCTTCAATTGCCCTCTTAACGATTTCGATACCGGTGTTCTGGTCATCATTATCACCCTTGAGAGTTTCAAGTGCGGGGATAGCGCGGATGTAACCAACTCCGCCGCCGGGGATAATCCCCTCTTCAATTGCAGCGCGGGTTGCATGGAGTGCGTCGTCAACGCGGTCTTTCTTCTCCTTCATCTCAACCTCTGATGCAGCTCCGATGTAAAGAACAGCAACACCGCCGGCCAGTTTGGCAAGCCTCTCCTGAAGCTTCTCCCTGTCATAATCGGAGGTGGTGGTTGAAATCTGCTGCTTGATCTGGTTGATGCGTGCCTGGATCATATCCTTGTCACCAGCTCCGTTGACGATTGTCGTGTTCTCCTTGTTGACGGTCACTTTGTCAGCTATGCCAAGATCTGCCATTGTTGCATTCTCGAGCTTCATACCCCTCTCCTCGGAAATAACGGTACCGCCGGTAAGAATTGCAATGTCCTCAAGCATCTCCTTCCTCCTGTCGCCAAAGCCCGGAGCCTTGACGGCACAAACCTTCAGAGAGCCTCTCAGGCGGTTCACCACGAGTGTTGCAAGAGCTTCGCCCTCAACATCCTCAGAAATGATCATAAGGCCACGGCCGCTGCGTGCTGTCTCTTCCAGGATCGGAAGAAGGTCCTTCATTGATGATATCTTCTTGTCATGGATCAGGATGTAGGGGTTTTCCATCTCGACTTCCATTTTGTCAGGGTTGGTGACAAAATAAGCTGAGATGTACCCGCGGTCAAACTGCATACCTTCAACAACTTCAACCTTGGTCTCGGTCCCTTTGGCTTCCTCAACGGTGATAACGCCTTCCTTCTTTACCTTGTCCATTGCGGTGGCGATGAGCTTGCCGATCTCTTCGTCATTGTTGGCGGAGATGCGCGCAACCTGTTCGATCTTCTTCAGATCCTCACCAATTGTCTGCGACTGGCTCTTAAGGCTCTCGACAACCTTTGCAACGGCCTTGTCGATACCCCTCTTGAGGTCCATCGGGTTGGCACCGGCGGTCACGTTCTTAAGACCTACGCCAATGATGCTCTGTGCGAGAACGGTAGCGGTAGTTGTGCCGTCACCGGCGTTGTCAGCAGTCTTTGATGCCACTTCCTTGACCATCTGGGCACCCATATTCTTGTAGGGATCAGAAAGTTCGATCTCCTTAGCAACGGTTACACCGTCCTTTGTTATCTGGGGTGCGCCGAATTTCTTTTCAAGCACAACATTGCGGCCTTTCGGACCGAGGGTTACCTTTACGGTGTCAGCAAGCTCGTCAACACCCTCCTTCAGAAGGGCACGTGCTTCGATATTGAATTTGATTTCCTTTGACATTGTTATTCTTTTTTAAGGTTGTTACGAAATATAGAGAACATCAGACTGGGAAAGAAGGAGATAGTCTGTGCCTTCGATATTCAGTTCCTGGCCGGAGTATTTCCCATAGAGAACAACATCTCCCTTTTTAAGTTCCATCTCTTCATCCTTCTTCGGAGCACCAACAAGAATTACAGTGCCTGCGCGTGGTTTTTCCTTCGCTGAATCGGGGATAATAATGCCGCTGGCGGTCTTTTCCTCTGCCTCATGAGGCTTGACGAGAACCTTGCCTGCCAGCACCTTTCCTTTTAATTGTGCCATTGCTATTAGTTTTATAGTTAAACAATATTTTTCCTGCTACAGGATTTCATAATCTGTGCCAAACGGAGGATGGCAAAAAAAAAGTGTCAGTTCATGACAAACTGACACTCCGCTGTCTTCACGGTGTCATTTTATTTGTTACCGCCTTCAGGCTGTTCCTGCACCGGTGTCTGGTTGGGAAGCACGGGTATTGCATTGGGATCCTGTGCTTTTTCTATCGATGACTTGATGACCGATTCCTTCTGGCCCTGCCCTCTCGGGATAGCTGCCGTGGCAGCCAGACAGAGCACCAGGATGGCAGCTCCGAGGGTCCATGTTGATTTTTCAAGGAAATCTGCAGTCTTGCGGACACCCATCGACTGGCCTGCTGATGTGAAGTTGGAAGCGAGGCCGCCTCCCTTTGAGTTCTGAACCAGCACCACCATAATTACTACCAGACATGCAAGGATGACCAGAATTGTAAGGAAAATATAAATGCCCATCGTTGTACTATTTTATTAACTCTTTGATCTTTTCAATACGGCTTGCAAAGTAAGCACTTTTTTCCGGATAATGCAACGAGAGCTTTTCATAAATATTTATTGCCTTTGTATAGTAGCCCTGGTTGACGTAAATCTTTGCCAGTGTTTCCGTTATGAACTTACCGTGTTCGTCGGTGCTTTCAGCTGACAGGTCTTTAACCGGTTGAATATCACCCGGGGTGAGCCTTTCGATGGTCGGACTGATCCGTATAAAGCGGTCTATCAGGTCTGAAGGAGAGAGCTTTCCGGAGGGCTCAGTCACCTCAACAGGTTCATCAGGTATAAGTTCAAGCAGTTCCTCCGGTTCAGGCTCGGCCTCGTATTCTGATTCAGGGACTGGTGCAGGTTCCGGTTGCATCCCAGGTTCAGGCTGTATCTCAGGTTCCGGCTCCGGGACGGCCTCTGGTTCTGGTTCTGGTTCTGGTATTGGTTCTGGCACTGCCCCTGGTTCTGGGGTGAACTCCGGCTCCGGTATTGGCTCCGTGGCTGAATCCGGAGCTGTCAAATGCTCGGAGATTGAGTCCGGCTGTTGTCCCGACCTATTTACCGGGATTGATTCCGTTGCCGTAATATGTATCTGCTCAAGCTCCCTGAGGCGGGCTTCAATCTCTGCAATGAGTTCCTCACGGGTACGCGGCCTTTCAGCATCAGTTACCCCTGCAACAGCTGTCGATTCCCCGGCTGATTGAATACCTTCATCTGCAGTGGTCTCTTCTCTGGCAGTTATCTTTTCGATACCAGGTGTTTCCCCGGGAATAGGATTTACTTCAGAGGCAGGCGCTTCCTTCGGCACCGGAGCCTCTTCCTGCACAGGAACCTCCTCAAGAGCCGGAGTCTCTTCCTGCAAAGGGACCTCCTCAACAGCCGGAGGCTCTTCGGCCACAGTTACCGCTTCAGCCACCGGAACTTCCTCAACGGCCGGAACCTGCTCCGGCACAGGAATCTCTTCCACTACCGGAACCTCTGCGACCGGAGGAACCTCTTCGGCCAGGGTGACCTCTTCAGCCACCGGAGCTTGCTCAACGTACGGAACCTCTTCGGCCAGGGTGACCTCTTCAGCCGCCGGAGCTTGCTCAACGTACGGAACCTCTTCGGCAACAGTTTCCTCTTCAGCCTCCGGAACTTCCTCAACGGCCGGAACCTGCTCCTGCAAAAGAACATCCTCCACCGGAAACTCCACCACCGGAGGAACATCTTCAATGTGCCGGGGCTCTCCAGCTGCAATGACTTTACTGTGCATTGCAGCCGCATCGACAGCCTCTGCAGGAGAAAGGAACAGATAGTGATACAGTACCTCCCTGTCAGCAACCGAAAGCGCCGAAGCCTTGAGCTGAGAGTCAAACCGTATGTCGGAATTCTCCTTCAGCCCCCTCAGAAGTAGCATATGTGCGGAATGAAACCAGGGGAATAGGGCAACAAGCTCCCTCAACTCATCAAGGTCATCATGACCGGGGAGATCAATGCCTGCAATGAACCTGTTGAATTCATTCCTGTTCATGAGCAGTACTACCAGTTGACAAATGCCCTGTTAAAAATATCTTCGATAAGCATTTTGACAATTTCCTCCGTCAGGCTTGCCTCAACGTCACTCAGGTTGAGAGTACTGCTGTAGTCCTGGTACCGGGTAAAAGTCTGATCGAAGCTCTGGTCAGCATTGAAGCTGTTAACATACCTGATCCTGACAGAGATTGAGAACCGGTTCATTGCCGCCTGTTCGTCACCGCTGACAGTCAGTGGCTGCGTCTTGTAGTCGGTAATTTCACCTTCAAAACTCAGATCACCTCCTGAGGTTTCAATGTCAAGGTTTGTCTGTGCCCTGCACATATCAATCAGTGCATCTGTAAGCGTCTGGGTCAGTCCCGGTACCACGAGGCTTGCCCTGTTCTGGAAGGTTGCAACACTGATTGTCTTTGCCTCCACGGGTATTGAAGCTCCTGTGAAGGAGTACTTGATCTTCAGCCCGCAGCCGGCAGTCAGAGCCAGCAGAACCATTGGCACCGCTATTTTCAGAACCCTATGCATCAAGCCCGTATTCCTTTATCTTCCTGTAAAGTGTCCTCTCGGAGATTCCCAGTTCAGCCGCTGCGAGCTTGCGTTTCCCGTTGTTCTTGTCAAGGGCCTTGATTATCAGTTCCTTCTCGCGGTCAGTCAGTGAAAGTGACTCTTCAATAACCTCCTCCGTATCTTCAATGACCCTGCTCTCCCTTGACGGGCTGTAGCTCACCTTCACCGGTTGTACCGGTTCATAGGGTTCCTTCTGCAGTGTGCCCTTGCTGTAGAGGTTACGGACTGCCCTGGCACCGCTTTCTGTAAGGTTATCGGCATCGCCGCTGGCGAGAAGGTCATAGACGAGGTTTTTCAGGTCATGCATATCGCTCTTCATGTCGAAAAGCACCTTGTAAAGGATTTCCCTCTCACTGCTGAAACTCTTGTCTTCTGCCTGAGTCCTGACCGGAACGGGTAGCCGTCCGCTCTGGATATCAGGAAGATAATGCGAAAGAATTGAGGCTGTCACCTCACGTTCCTGTTCGATTACAGAAATCTGTTCGGTGATGTTTTTAAGCTGCCTGACATTCCCTGGCCAGTAATAGTTGAGAAGCATCTCCCTTGCCTGCAGGTCAGGCCTGATTGCCGGCATCCGGTACCGCTCCGCGAAATCGACCGCAAATTTTCTGAACAGGAGGATAATATCCTCTCCCCTTTCGCGAAGGGGCGGTACCCGGACAGGTACCGTATTGAGCCTGTAGAAGAGGTCCTCACGGAACCTGCCTGAGCTTACGGCCTGAATTATATCAACGTTTGTGGCAGTAATCACCCTCACATCCGTCTTCTGCACCTTTGATGATCCCACCCTGATGAATTCGCCTGTCTCAAGTACCCTGAGAAGTCTTACCTGGGTCGAGAGCGGCAGCTCTGCCACTTCGTCCAGAAAGATTGAGCCGCCGTTTGCGACTTCGAAATAACCCTTGCGGCTGTCCGTTGCTCCGGTAAAGGCTCCTTTTTCATGACCGAAAAGCTCCGAATCGATTGTGCCTTCGGGAATTGCACCGCAGTTTACCGCAATGTACGGACCGTGCTTCCGCAGGCTGAAAGAATGTATCACCTGCGGGAAGACCTCCTTCCCGGTGCCGCTCTCACCGGTGATAAGAACAGAGAGATCGGTGGGGGCTACCTGAACGGCAATATCTATTGCCCTGTTCAGACCCTCATGATTGCCGATTATTCCAAACCTCTGCTTTACGCTCTGTAAATCCTTCATCAGAATCCAATGAACTGCGAATTTACGACTTTTTTTGCATTATGTTAAATCTGTTACACCTTCAGGCTCTGACAGGGGAGGCATGAGTTCATTAATAAATAATTCTAAACTTTTAACCTCTGTCATTGTTATTATCACTGAGTAAGTAACATTGAGAGAGATGAATGCAGGAAGCAGGACATACTCCATAAAGGATCTGGAGAATTTCTGTGGTATAAAGGCACATACCATCAGGATGTGGGAGAAGAGGTACGGGATCCTTACACCCGAAAGGAGCGATTCCAACATCAGACATTATACAGAAGAGGAGCTGAAAAAGCTCATAACCGTCTCCATTCTTAACCGTAACGGGCTGAAGATCTCGAAGATAGCACGGCTAAATGACAGCGAACTGCTGCGCGAGGTGCTCAGGACCGGTACCGGAGAAGAAGGAAGCGACGGCACATTCAAACCGGGTGAGCTCATAATGTCAGCCCTCCGTTTCAGCGAGGAGGAGTTCAGGGAAAAACTGAGCCAGTTTGTCAGGGAAAAAGGGCTTGCCGATGCTTACCTGCATGTATTCTACCCGCTGATGCAAAAGGCCAGGGCACTCTGGCTGACTGACTGTATTTCAAAACCGCAGGAACAGTTCATCAGGCACGTCATCAGGACAATCCTGATTGCTGAGGACATGTCACATGAAGCTCATCCGACCGGACAGAGTGCGGCAATAATCAACCTCGGTGACACAGAAAGTGAAAACAACCTTGTATTCCTGAAGTATCTTCTCAGGAAAAGGGGATTTGATGTTGTGTATACCGAAGGCACCCTCTCTGCTGAAGATATCCGGGGAATCCATTCAGTCAGGCCATTTTCAGTACTTGCACTGAACCTCCCCGCATCCGAACCGGATGAAGAGGTCAGAGGATTCTGCGGTGACATGGCCAAAGAACTCGACCTTAAAAAAGTACTCGTCCTAGGAAGATACGACAGCAACGGCACCTGGAGCAATGGCAAAACAAAGGCCGTCTGCTCACCCGCCGGGCTGGCGGAATGGGCAAACAGCCTCTGATTTATTCTGAATTATGCCAAAGCCTTACCCCGGTAAAAATAAATGCCGGAACCTATCTTATGGTTCCGGCATTTGTCTTTGATTCAGATTACTATCTGCGGATTTTAACAACTACCGAATCAGCTATCTGAAGCGCCGTTGTCAGGGTGCTCAGGTCAGTAAATAGTTCGCCTGTTTCACCTGTGGGATGACTGTGACCAACAGGCTTCAGAAGGTACCTGTCATGCAGGTCAGCCTGGTCAATCACACCCTCATAAACCAATGCAGGCTGGGCATTGTTGAGGTACCTTACATCACCGGGGTATTTGTCATTCGTCCAGTATTCATTCCAGTCCCAGTTCTGATTAACCTCGAACATCACCTTGAACCTGGGGGGAAGCGGATTGTCAGCCCGTGTTTTAAGAACAAAGCTTGTCGTAGGGGTTGCACCGCTGTATGCATCGGCAACAGGATTGGAGGGATCCGGCATGTAGAGCCCGTCCGGAGCCAGGACACCTCTTTTATGTGACCAGTACGGAAGAGTCTGAGGTGCACGCTTTGCTGACTCCACCCATTTGCCTGAGGCATTTGATCCGAACCTGAATACACCGGTGGCAATTGCCCTGGGAACAAAGAGTGTCTGAATGTATTTCCCGTTTTCATCTTCAAGCCATACGGCCATCAGGGGATAATAAAGGGAGGGACCGCCGTAGAATCCTACCTCAATCTCCTCTCCTTTCCCGGCTTCATTTGTCACAACGTCTTTCACCGTCTGCCTCTGCGCCAGCCTGGTGGCCGAAGGCTTTGATGAGCATGATGCCAGAATTGCAGCTATTAAAATTATTGTGTATTTCATCTCTTTCAGTTTTTCAGATTTCAATAATAATCCCTATCGTGGGAAGCACTGTTCCGGCTTCAGCCTCAATGTATTTCAGGAGGTAACGCTGCGGATCGAGCGGATTTACCAGGGGAGCGCCTCCCTCATCGGTCTGCAGAACCAGGATGTCAGGCTGGTCAGCTTTGAAATTGTATACATTCTGCACATCAAGGTAAAGCATGAGTGACCACCTGTCAAAGTAGAACTGCTTGTCAATGCGTATGTCAAGCTGGCTGAAACCCTTCAGCCTTTCAGTGTTGAAACGGCTGTAGTCGAGATAACCCTGCCCTGACACGTTCCAGGCATCAATGTAAGACGATTTGTCGGTGTCATATGGTGTATAGGGAGCACCTCCCACATACCTCCAGCGGAATCCTGCATTCCAGCTCTTGCCGATCGTTTTGGTGGCTGTGACACTTATAAGGTGCCTGTTGTCCCACGCAGTAGGAATGTAATTGCCGTCAGTTCCTTCAAACTCGCTTCTCACGAATGTATAGGCGAAGACCATGTTGAGACCCTCAAAATCCCTGGCCCGTCCCATCAGCTCAAACCCGTAGGCCCTGCCGGTTGATGTTGAGACAAGGGCTTCATTACCGAAGATCCCGTACCCCGCGCTTTTCGTTGAAAGCGGTACCTGGTCAGCAACCGAGAACGGATAGTCAAAATAGCTCTTGTAGAACCCTTCAAGGGTGAACTGCAGCCTCTCGTCAGGTATAAGCTCCACACCACCTACGATATGATCAGCGCCGAGGTATTTGATTTTATTGTCCCTGTTGACAAAATTGCCGTCGTTGTCACGAAGACCGAGTGATGTGTACGGAGGAAGCTGGTAATACCTTCCCACGTTGAAGTTGAGGTTCACATCACCTGTGAGGGCGAAAGAGGCAGAGAGACGGGGAGAGATCTGGGTCAGCGGGTTGGCCATCTCAGATGAGAAGGTGTTTGCATCTGTACGGAGGCCAAACGAAAGCCTTAGTCTCTCATCAATGAAGGCACGACTTATCTGACCGAAAGCTGAATATTTGAAGAAGACAAGATTTGAATTGTATATCTCTGTCTCAAGTCCTTCACCGGCAAAGAACTGACGGAAAGTGTCATTGCGGTAACGTGACATCTCCGTACCGGCACCGTAACTGAGCCTGAGTGAGCTCGGCCATATCACAGTCCGTTCATACCTGAGCCTGATGTCTCCCTCACCGCTCTTGTAATCAAATGTCAGGTTGTCAGGATCTGAATCATCATTGTTAAGATACTTGAACTGGGTATTGTTGAGGTAATTGCGGCTGAGAACCAGCATGTCGGATCCGTTGCTGCGGAAGTGCCTGTAAACGGCGCCCACAGTATAGCTGTACTGCTCCTGGGTTGGAATATATCCAAGTATATAGCGCTGGTATTCAGTCTCATTGGCCTCCAGGTTCAGACTAAAGTCGTCTTTTGCACCTATTCCAAGTACTGTCAGCTCGTTCTTCTGGTCAAACTTCACCTTGTACTTGAACTGGAAATCAGTATAGGTGGGAAGGAAAGGAAGTCCTATTACACCAAACAGAAACTGAAGGTAAGACCGGCGGGCAGAAACTATAAGAGAGCTGCGCTCCCCGGTCGGGCCGTTGAATGTGAGTCCCAGGTCAGAAGCTCCCACCGTTGCCCTGAGTGAACGCTTCTCCCTGTTGCCCTCGATCATGGTAAAATCCATCACCGAGCTCAGCGCGTTACCGCGCGAAGCCGGGAACGCCCCGGAGAGGAAGTCAACCGACCTTACAAAGTCGACATTGATGATGCCAGTAGGTCCGCCTGACGATCCCTGAGTCGAAAAGTGATTGAGATACGGTATCTCAACATTGTCAATGAAGAACCTGTTTTCATTCGGCCCTCCTCCCCTGACTATGACATCATTCCTGAAGGCAGGTGTTGAAGCCACACCTGGAAATGACTGTATAACCCTTGAGATGTCGCGGTTGCCTCCCGGATTGAGCTCAATCTCCTGAATGCCAATAATCCTTGCGGAAATGGGGCTTTCAACAGATTTGCGGAAGGGTGACGGTTTGACAATTACGTCACCGACCTCAACCACGGTTGCTTCAAGTTTGATAACCAGGTTTACCTCGTTATTGTTGGTAACCATAACCCCCTCCGTCACATAAGGCTTATAGCCGACAGAAGAGATCCGCAGCTCCACAAAACCGGGTTTGATGCCTGTGAATGTAAAAAATCCGTCGAAGTCGGTCATGGCTCCGGTGGTTGTATTCCATATCACAACACTGGCAAAAGGTACCGGCTCGTTTGTGGTGGCATCAACCACCTGGCCCCGGATTGTTCCGCCACCGGCCTGGCCGAAAAGCCCTGCATAAGCCAGGGCCATAATCAATAGTGATAGTGTATAGCGTTTCATTCCTGTTAAGATTTCATGAAACAAAAACAACTTTGAAATGATTTTGTTTAAATAATTCAAATATTTTATCTACAAAAGGGCCCTGAAGTACTTCTCCTCCGCATCAAGGTTCATGAATGGGGCACGGTTCCTGAGGTCACTTATCCTTTCAAGCATCGCATTTGCGAACGGGGCTGACTCCGGTTTTCCGCCGGTGATGCGGTGAGCCATGGCACGTGTTATCCTTGCGGCCTCGTTCCACAGCCTGAGGGTATGGCCGGGGATAAAGATTGTGCAGAATTTTTCCCAGATGTAATCTATTGCCGTCTCGGACGGATGAACCATATCCGCAGCATAGTAACGGTAATCACGCAGTTCATCCATGAAGATCTCGTATGCCGGGAAGTATCCTTCAACGGAGGGATGTCCGAGTAGCTCCTCCGCGGCAAGGAGAAGCTGTGCCTTGCTGAGCTGGTTGGCATGGGCGCCGTCGCTGAGGTGGCGGACAGGACTGACAGTAAACCATACCTTAAGACCGGGATTGACCTCATGTAGGCGGTCAAGCGTCTCCTTCCAGCGTGACACTATCCCGGTGAATGCGGCCTGCCGCCTGGTGAAAAGAGATGAGGGGAGCTTGTGACAGTTTGCAACGATGGCCCCGCTCTCCTTAAGTGTATATATATAAGAGGTGCCAAATGTGACAAAAAGAAATGAAGCATTCCTGATAAACGCGGAAGCTGTACGGCTGACACCGTTCAGTCTTTCAATGAGAACATCCCGCTCATAGGAGGAAAAAGCGGTATGATGGTCAAGGCTCATGTACCTGCCCTGATGAAGGTAGATATCATTCTCCGTGTAGACATGGCCGGTGATGAACCGGTCAAGGGCACCGGCCACTGAAAATGGATTGAAGAGGGTGCCGTGAGGGTTGGTCATCACCGGCAGTTTGCCTGCTGCCATGCGGTATCCGATCTCATTTGCAAAGCACGAACCCAGGAACATCACCGGTGTCTCCCAGGTGATCTCCGAAGCCGCAGCAGGCAGTTGCACCCCGGTCCAAAGTTCCATATCGGAAGGTTATAAAAGGGTGTCCATCCACTCGGTGATGAATTCAAAGTGCTCCTCCTTGAGAGGATCATTGTGCAGCTCGTGGTACCCCTCGTCCCAGAGCTTGAGGGTGGCGCGCGGAGCCGACCCTGCAACCTGAACTGAACCCGAGGGCGATGTGATCATGTCATTCCTGCCATGCGCCAGCAGCAGAGGAACCGAGATCTCACCTGCACGTGCAAGCGTTTCCTCGGCGGCACCTGACATCCACAGGTAAAGGCCCGCGGAAATCTGCCCGTGGACAAGCGGGTCATGCTGGTAGGCATTCACCACCTCCGGATCACGCGACAGGTACTCGGTCTTGAGCCCTGACGGCTGAGTCATGCCTGGCATTATCGTCCCGGCTATCTTTGCAACGAAGACCTTGAAGGCAGGAGGAGTCTCCGAGAGGATCACCCATGGCGATGTCACTATGGCACCGGTCAGTGACGGTTTCCTGCGGATGAGATAGTTAAGCACTATTCCGCCGCCCAAACTGTGACCATACAGGAATACAGGCACCCCCGGGAAACTCCCGGATACCTCGCGGAGTATCTCATCAATTGTATCATAAACCTTCTCCGGCGATGGCACAACACCCCAGCGGCCCGGAGTACGGCCGTGCCCCGGAAGGTCAAACGCCAGGAGCGTCACCCCTTTTTCATTGAAACGCGCAGCCCAGCCCGCATACCTGCCTGCATGCTCTCCCAGACCATGCACAAGAACAATCAGCGCCCGGGGGTCCCCCGAAGCATCAAAGCGGTAAAATGCTGTCTTTCCTGAAGGAAAATTTCTTAACTCCATAAGGCACTTTTTTGTAAAGATAATCAAAAGAAAAGATGCCGGGCAAAGACTTCCGGGAAAGGCCGGCTGAACAAAATAGCAATATCATGTTTAACATGTCATCATATTGTCTTTGTGATACTTACATCTGGCACCCGCTTGTTTCAACACTCCCGTTCTCAATTCCCTACAGGCTAATAATAAATAAATACCCGCTTATCTTAATTTAGACGTGTCACGGACATATGCCTGAATATGTATGTATTATACTTTAGAAACAGACTTTAAAACAATCTCTTTAACAATATTTTAAGATATTAGGATTTGGATATCCGTATTTATGTGTTTAACTTTGTGTCAACAAAGAAAAAAAAGAGAGATGACTGCAC
>JAKAXP010000310.1 GCA_021816545.1 Bacteroidota bacterium | reverse complement strand
ATCTCGCCGGAAGGAGTGAGTATATATTCGGTACAGCATTCAATGAATACAGTGAACTCTACGCATCCACAGGGGATATGCTCTTTCTCGGGACCTTCGAGGAACCGCGTGAATTTATTCAGAAAGAAGCCACAGTTACCAATGCGTATGTGGAAAACACCTGGGTACAGGCTTATAAGCTGATAAACACCTGCAATACACTTGTCGATCCGGAAATCCTTGCCATTCTTGATGATGCTGACCGTGACCTGGTTGAAGGCGAGGCCCGTTTCCTGAGAGGATGGACATACTTTGAACTTACGAGGCTTTTCGGGTTGCCCTATGAAGCCGGTACTGCCAACACCCAGCCAGCCGTGCCTCTTGTGCTCACTCCTACCAGTGATGTGGCTGATGCTGTCAGTGTTCCGAGGAATACAGTCCAGGAGTGCTATGCCCAGGTACTGGATGACCTAACGGCTGCCCGTGAACTGCTTCCGGAAGACAATGGCGTTTATGCCTCATCTCTCGCTGCAAGGGCTATTCTTGCCAGGGTCTATCTCCAGATGGCCAATTACGCAGGCGCTGCCGCCGAGGCAAACAGTGTTATCCAAAGCGGACTGTTCGCTCTGACAGGCACACCCCTGAAAGCGTTTAACAATAGCAGCAATTCACCGGAGGATATCTTTGCATTTCAGAACAATGTCGCATCAAACAACCCCTGGCTTGCCGTTATGTACGCTTCACTCAACGGAGCCGGCAGGGGAGATTATGAGATTCAGCAGGTGTTCCTTGACAGGTTTGATCCCTCTGACCTGCGCGGGATGTTCCAGGAGAATACGGAGTCATCCTATACAATCGCCAATATCAGCATGATGTATTATAAAGGGGTTGGTACCATTGTAAACAGCAACGGAATAAATACATCCAAATGGGGAAGTTATTATACGAACCTTAACCTGGTAAGGCTTGCTGAAATGTACCTCATAAGAGCTGAGGCCAATTTTGAAGACCACGGAGCTGATGTCGGCCCGAACACTCCGACTCAGGATATCAATGTCATCCGTGCAAGAGCCAATGCACCCATTTATACATCTCCTGTTACAAGGCAACAGATCCGTGAGGAACGTTACCTGGAACTGTGCTGGGAAGGGTTCCGTTTGCATGACCTGAAGAGATGGAAACAGCCAATCGGCGGATATGCCTGGAATGCAGGCAACCTTATTCTTCCCATACCTTTCAGAGAGCTCCAGGTCAATGACCTGCTTGAACAGAATTCATGGTACTCTGCCGGCAGATAAGCAGAAGATCAGTGATCAGAAAAAAGGAGGGTTGCAACAGCTTCCCTCCTTTTTTATTCAATTCGTCCGGCGACTATGACGTTTCGGCCGCTTCTTTGCCTTCACCTCATTCTTACTTTCAGACTTCAGAGCATCAGACTGAGGGTTCGCCGACGTCGAATCCGAAACACCGGCCGGCTTTAGGCCTGGGCCTTCTGACCTCCTGATGGCCTCCAAAACCCTCTCCGGCGTGAACGGTACCCTGAACAGCCTTGCTCCTGTTGCATTGAAGATGGCATTTCCTACGGCAGCACCTACGGCGATAATGGCAGGTTCGCCACCGCCCTGGGGCGGCTGATCCTTTTTGTCCATGATCAGACAATCCAGCTTCGGAACCCATGAAAACCTCGGGATTTTATAACTGTCAAAATTCCTGTCTTTTACAACTCCTCCCTCAAACCTCACCTCTTCTGTAAAAGTATACCCGAGTGCCATCGTAATACAGCCTTCCATCTGTATCAGGGCTCCCTGGGGGTTGACACAGAGACCCATGTCCTGTGCACATGCAACCCGGATGACTTTTACCTCCCCGGTAGCCCTGTTAACTTCCACTTCGGCAATCTCTGCAACCCAGGTGCCGGCGTCTGCCCCGCAGGCAATCCCTATACCCCTTCCGGATGATTTCTTTCCGGGAACATATCCGAATTTGTCAGCCACTGCCTTCAGGACTCCGATCATCCTTTCATCCTTCAGGTTCCGGAGCCTGAATTCCAGCGGGTCAATGCCGGCTGCAGCAGCCATAATATCAACCTGCGTTTCCCTGGCGAATGTATTCGTATTGTTGTTCGGAGCCCTCCACGGACCGGTACCAAAGGGATGAACCGGGTACTTCGTCCGGTCTTCCCTGTAATTTGTGATCCTCACGTTCGGGATGTCATAGGTGGCCTCTGAACCGCGTGTCCCGGCGAGGTAGATACTATAATCCCACATCATGATCTTCCCGTCACTGCCCATGCCTGATTTCACCCTGATTACCGAAGCCGGGTGGAATGTATCATACATGAACTCCTCTTCACGGGTCCATGCAAGCATAACCGGCTTCCCAGCCAAACGTGAGAGTTTTGCTGCTTCAACACCCTGCTGTGAAGAGGCTTTCCCTCCGAATCCTCCCCCGAGGAAAGGTGTTATCACCCTGACATTCTCCAGTGTCATGCCCAGCTCCCTTACAATTGAATCATGGAGGCCGAAAGGTGATTGAGTGGAGGCCCATACAGTCACTTTGTCCCCATCCCACTTTGCCAGCGCAGTATGAGGCTCTATCGGAGCATGGGCAAGATAAGGATCATGATATTCATGTTCAAAAAGCTTATCGCACTGCTGTGGTGCTGAGGCGATGTCTCCCGCCGAGGTCACCTCGTTTGCCCGGTACTCTCCCCTGTTTATGTATTCAAACAGGGTCTCATTGTTTACCTTCAGCTCATCAAATGTATATTCTGCGCTGATGCGCGAAACAGCCAGGTCGGCGGTATCGCGGTTTTCGCTGACGACTGCGATAAGGTCTCCGTCACGCAACACCCTTGCACCGGTGACAGCTTCGGCACCGGAGAGGTCAACACTGACCAGCTTCGCACCGTGTGACGGTGGTCTGAATATCCTTGCATGAAGCATTCCCGGCAGAGTGAGGTCACCGGTATATTTCGCCCTGCCTGTTACCTTATCGTAAGCATCACTGTGCTTCAATGGCTTTCCTACCAGGGTGTACTTCCTGTAATCTTCAACAGGAGGCTTGATTTCCATATATCTCTCAAGCTTCTTCCCTTTCGCCAGCTCGCCGTAGGTGACA
>JAKAXP010000027.1 GCA_021816545.1 Bacteroidota bacterium | reverse complement strand
CCTACGCCGGTGTTGCCAGCAATGCATGCGGGCACCCACCCTCCGCTGGGAGTGACTGAAACAACCCAGCCTTTTTCATCTGCAGCCTCAACCGAGGTGGTGCCTGACCGGAATGTACCCAGGAACCTTTCATACTGCTCCGGGTCATCAGACGGATAGATGTTACGGGCATCCGCCTGCCATGAATTGAGGAGAGTGGCAAAGGGATTCGTCTTCCCCTCAAACGGGTAGGGATCTCCCGGCCTCAGTGAGGGGTCATTGCGGTCTGGATTGATAAGCTTGCTGCGCTCCCGGGCATATTCCTTTGAGAGCAGCCCCTTGATCGGCTCCTCGGGCGGGAAGGCCGGGTCACCGTAATAAAAGTCCCTGTCGGCGAAGGCCAGGTTCATTGCCTGGTAAAGAGTATGGATATACTCAGTGGAATTGTATCCCATCTCCTTCAGGTTGAAGTTTTCGAGCAGGTTCAGTGTCTGGAGCATTACCGGACCCTGAGACCACTGCTGGAGTTTGTATACTTCGATACCCTTGTAATCAGTCATCAGGGGTTCTTCAATCTTCACCTGCCAGTTGGCAAGGTCTTCTGCTGTAATTAAACCGCCCTGCTCCTGGCATCCCCGGGCAAACTCGGCACCGATGTCACCCTTATAGAAACGGTCATAAGCAGCATAGATGGCCTCGCGGCGCGATTTCTTCTTCTTCAGAGCCTGTTGCTCAGCCTCAACCAGCTTTGTAAGGGTGGCGAGGAGGTCACTCTGAACGAAAATCTCCCCTGCCGAGGGAGCCTCACGCTCTTCACCGGCATGGGGAAGGAACACTTTTGCAGAGTAGGGCCATTCCTTTATCCTGTTTTTTCCGCGCTCAATTGAATTTGCCGTCTGGGCTTCTATGGGATAGCCGGCAGCCATCTGCATGGCAGGAGCCAGTACTTCCTTTAGGCTCATCGTTCCATATTCGGCAAGCATCACCATCAGCCCTCCGGGGGTGCCAGGGGTGACTGCTGCCAGCGGCCCGTATTCAGGAGGATATTTGTAACCTTTTGATTTGTAGAACTCTGCAGTGGCACCCGTGGGGGCCACCCCAAGCGCATTTATGGCAATTACCTTGCCGGTATTCGGATTGTAGATCAGCGCCTGGGTCTCACCGCCCCAGCTCAGCACGTCCCACATTGTACAGGTGGCTGCAAGCATCGCACATGCAGCATCAACGGCGTTTCCGCCGCGGTCAAATATCATTGCCCCGGCAGTAGCTGCCAGCGGCTTGCCCGTGATAGCCATCCAGTGCCTCCCATGAAGGGGCGGCTTTTGCGTTGAGGCCGGGAACGTGTTGAATATCTGTGCACTTAGCATAAGAGGAAAGCACATTAGAAGTGCCGCAATAATGGATTTGTTCATAACTGATGTAAATAAATTGATGTTCTCATCATCCCGGAATGCAATATCGCAAATTATCCTGATTTTTTCACCGGACATTCATATAAGCACGATATTTGTAACCCGATTTATATACAGGACTATTATTTTTGGCCCTTCCAATAATTTTAAGAAGCATGAATCCTGAGTTATACTTTTGGTTTGCCTTTATCTTGATTTTTTTTGTCGGCTTTGTTGTCGATTTACGTGCCGCCAGGCAAAGGCATAAGGTGGAGAGCGTTGCCACAGCACTTAAATGGACCGGCTTCTGGATCGCTGTCGCTTTCCTGTTTGGTTTGGCCATTTCGCTGTTCTACCCCCATAATGAGGCAAGCGAAATAAATACAAGAAGCATGATGGGACTGAAATTCTACTCAGCCTACCTGACCGAATATATGCTGTCAATTGATAACCTCTTCGTCTTCATAATGATTTTCACAATGATGAAGGTATCGGGTGAGGTCCAGCCTGTACTGCTCAAGTACGGAATATTGCTTTCCATGGTATTCAGAACCCTGTTTATACTTGTCGGTATGGGTCTAATAAACAGGTTCGAATGGCTGATATATCTCTTTGGTGCATTCCTTATATACATGACATTCAAGATGATGAAGAGCAGTGATGATGAAGAATCAATTGATCCTGAGAAAAACACCCTGATACGGGCAGCGAAGAAGCTGTTCATGGTGGATGTAACCAATAAGGATCCAAAATTCCACTCCCGTGTAAACGGTAAATTTGCTATCACACCGTTTGCACTTACCTTCCTGCTTATCGGATCAACAGACGTCATGTTTGCCGTTGATTCAGTTCCTGCAGTGATAGGGGTAATCCGTGAAGGCAACCATGCTCTGACACTTTATCAAAGTAACTTCCTGGCTATCTCTTCCAATACTTTTGCCCTGATGGGGCTGGTATCCCTGTTCTTTGCACTTAAGGGAATAATGAAACTGTTCAGGCATCTGAAGACCGGCATCTGCTTCATACTTTTCTTCGTGGGTGCCAAAATGCTCCTTAGCGGAATTCATTCGGTCAGCACCTTCTTCTCAAACCATTCATGGGTGTCATTTACAGTTATCCTGGCCACCCTGGCCTTATCAATTGTATATTCAATCATCGAGAGCAGGATTATCGCCTCCCGTGAGGCGAAACTTTAGAAGACCGACGGCGTACTGTCACCGGAACAACTGCTTTATTTTATCTTTACGGATAAATAATTGCGACGATGAATGAATTTGACCTGAAGGCAGCAGAGTGGGACAGGAACAGGATGCACAGCGAACGGGCCGCAGCCGTGGCTTCTGCAATCACACAGCAGATACCGCTGAACAAAAGCATGAGGGCAATGGAGTTCGGAGCGGGTACAGGCTTACTCAGCTTTATGCTCAGTGACAGCCTGGGAAGTATAACGCTCCTGGATAACTCGGAAGGTATGGTGAAAGTCCTCACGGAGAAATTGAAGCAGGCAGGAACCGCTTGGATGAAAATCGTGAGAGCTGACCTGGAACATGAAGACTATAATGAGGAAAAGTTTGACCTGATTTACTCGCTTATGGTACTTCACCATGTGAATGATGTTGAAAAGATCCTGGGAAAATTCAGGGGAATGCTCAATCCGGGCGGATATCTTGCGATTGCAGATCTTTACACTGAGGATGGTTCCTTCCACGGGCACGGATTTACAGGGCACAAAGGTTTTGAACCCGGCGTTCTTGCCGCTTCCCTTGAGAAACACGGCTTCGGAGATGTGAAGCACAGCACGGTGTACAATATTGAGAAGATCACTGACGGCAATGAAACGAAACAATTCGGGGTATTCCTGATGACAGCCGTAATGAAATAATTAATATTGCCGCTGAAAATACAATTTTTTAACAGAATCAGCCTTATGGCAAATATTGAAATAACCCTTGACGGCGGGAAGGTGGTCACCGCGCATGTAAACGGCAAGGCCATAAAGACCGACCAATCGGTCAGGAACGGTGGAGGCGGTACTGCTCCGGAACCATTCGAGCTCTTCCTTGCATCAATCGGAACCTGTGCCGGGGTTTATGTCAAATCTTTCTGTGACCAGCGCGGTATTCCTTCAGAGGGGATCAAAATAATTCAGTCCATTGAGTTTGATCCGGAAAAGAGAGTCCCTTCTCGCTTTAAACTTGATATTAAACTTCCCGCAGGATTCCCTGAAAAATATTCAGCTGCCGTTGTCAACGCCGCCGAACTCTGCCTGGTCAAGAAAACAATAAATTACGCACCTCAGTTTGAGGTAGTCTCCTCCAGGTCTGAAGACTGACAGTCCGAAGATATCTTGATTTTGAGTAATCCGGCCAGGGTAAGGTCAATTTGGCACTTCCGGCCGGATAACCTTTTCCCTGCCTGTCATTATCTTTGCAATCAGATAACACACCTATGGAAAAACTGAATTTCAGGCAGACTGATCCTGCGAAACTTAAAGACAACCTTATCCGGCTTATTGCATCCGACTGGATGCTGGTGACTGCCGGGACGAAGGAGAAGTTCAACACAATGACCGCAAACTGGGGAGGAATGGGATACCTCTGGAACAAAAACGTAGTGTTCATCTTCGTCCGCCCTGAACGGTACACCTTTGAATTCATTGAGAGCAATGATGGTTTCACCCTGACCTTTTTTGATGACAGATACCGTGATGCGTTAAACCTGTGCGGGATAAAAAGCGGAAGGAATTGCGACAAGGTGGCAGAGACAGGGCTTACACCATTCTTCACCGGTTCCGGATACCCGGCTTTCGCCGAAGCACGGATTGTCATTGAATGCAGGAAACTGTATGCAACCCTTCTTGACAGGAACCAGTTCCTTGACGCTGAACCTCTCGACACCCATTACAAAACCAAAGGTGGGCTTCACAAATTGTATATAGCAGAAATAGAAAAGTGCTGGACCAGGTGACCCTACGCCCGATCAGTTTCAAATCACGGTGATACCCGGATCACCAGACTTACTGTATTAAAAGACAACGTGTTCTATCTCAGTGGCTCCGGACTGTTGGCCATTTGAACCACAGTCATGAACAGCATCTGGGCCAGGTCCTCCATTATCTCCGGTTTGATAATATCCAGGTTGTCAAGCGGGATATGGTAATAGTTTTCGGATCCGTAAGTCGAAAAACTGAGCGACGGGACACCGGCGGCCATGAACCTGGCAGCATCAAGCCGCGGCCTGCCGAGGTTGGAAAAATAACCGGTTGAGAGCGGCCTGTGAATGTATTTGCCGTTTGCATCCTCAACAAATGACCAGAGTTTCGGGTAGTTGGTTCCGGCTGCTGCCCTGATTGAATGACCAATACCGACACCGTCCATATTGAGAAGGACACTCTTATCCAGCGGCATTACCGGCCGTTTAATGTATTCCAGTGCTCCAACCACTGCCTGTTCTTCGGCACCAAACGACAGAAACATAACTGACCGTTTCAGAGGCACTTTACTGGTTGCAAGTGCCTTCGCAACGCCCATCATAACCGCCACTGCAGAAGCATTGTCATTCGCGCCTGGGATCATTTCATAACACATACCGAGATGATCAAGATGGGCGCCGATAATTATGGTTTCATCCCTGAGCACCGGGTCGGTCCCTTTCAGCATCCCTATAATATTACTCCCCTTCCCGTCAGGAAAATGTTTCGTACTCATCTTAACCGTAACGACCTTCTTCGTGTTGAAAGAGGCAGGCTTCAGGGTTGAGTCAATCTGTCTTACAAGATCCGTATGATTATACCCGGTGCCGGCAAAGATGTCATTTACAACCGAGTCCCCTATATGTACATACACAAAGTTTTCATGATAACCGTTGTTCGGATTGGCCAGCGGGCCGTAGTTGTAAATCATCCCGACGGCACCGTGTTCAACGGCATTCGCCAGTTTGTGCTGATGGAATGAATATTCATACCATGGCATGAATTTTTCCGCCCCTGCTGACGGGTTCACCGGAGATTCCCTCTCAAGCATTACAATCTTGCCCCTGACATCCACCCCTTTGTAGTCATCATAATTCAGCTCCGGGGCTGTGATCCCGTACCCTACATAGACAACCTCCCCGGTCACTTCGCCGTTACCTGAGGTTGAACCGGGCATATATTCAGTCATGTATTTGTACTGCTTCAACAGAACACCCTCCTTTTTAAGAGGAATATGCAATGTCAGGCCGCAGTCGGGATAAACCAGCGTATACGGGATATTGAACCACTGGAACCATCCTCCGTCTTCGCCGGCCGGTGATACACCCCAGCTTTCAAGCTCACCTGCGAGCCATTCGGCACATTCCTGGTATTCCTCTGTACCGGTCAGCCTCCCTTTGTACTTTTCATCACACTGGATCTGAACGTACTCCAGCAGGTCATGGCTTGAGATAGTGTGCATGGCCCTGAGAAGAACATCCTCTGAGATATCCTGGGCTCTGCAGGGAATCATTATAACCAGGGCTGCCAATAATATAAGGTACTTTCTCATGGTAATTTTTTATTTACAGTTTTTCAATTTGATCATTTCCTTCTGAAAGCGGTACGGGAATCCTTAAACCATATGCCATAAGGTTCTCAGTAACCCCAGTTCCTTAGTATTTCAAGGTTCTCCCGTGCACATTCCATAGGGGTCCTGCCCTGGTACGATTCCTGTTCGATAATCACCACCCGTGCCCCGCCGGTGTCACGTATCTGACCGAGGACATTCCTTACATCGGCTATCCCCTCGCCTATCAATGAACTTTCGAATTTGCCTGATTCAGCAGCAGGAATGACATCCTTTACATGCACATTCTCAAACCTGCCGGGGTACCTGGTGACAACATCACCTGCCACCGCACCGCCGTTAAACAGGTTGCCTGTGTCAAGCTGAACAACCACAAGCTCAGGATCAATACTCTCCATCATTATGTCAAACAGCGTCTTTCCGTCAAATTTCTCGCTGAACTCAAAATCGTGATTGTGGTAGCCAAACTTCATCCCCCATTTCTTGCACAGCTCTCCGCAACGGTTGTACACATCCATGAAATACCTGAACTCATCATACCTTGCCCTTATACTCTCTTCAAGCCAGGGGGTGACAACATACTGCTGACCCATGGCTGCAGCATCTTCAACAGTATACTTCCACCTGTCGGAAAAGTCGTTGGTGTTTCTATCCCAGTCACTGCTGACAAACTCAACATGACCACTTATCATCTTAAGCCCCCGGTCATCAACTATCTTACGGAATTCAGAGGGTGTATATCCATAAAACAGCCTGTCTCCATAGCTGGCATGCTCCAGATGGACATATCCCATCTCTGCCAGTCTGGTGAGTGTTCCCGTCGGATCAGCCTTCATGTCATCGCGTACTGAATAGAGTTGCAATCCTGTTACTCCGGCTTTTTTCGGTGAGGAACAGAAAGTGTTGCCAAGCAAAGCAGTACCCGTCAGTGCAAGCGTACCGGTTTTAACAAATGTTCTCCTGTTGCAGTTCATATGAATGGATTTTTGATTTGTAAGTCCGGGTCATCTGATATAATGTTGCCGGCCAGCCTCCGGGTTACCCTGATTGACAGTATTGCGTATTTTCATCCTGGTCCAGGTTCTGACAAGCAATTATTTCCCATAAATTTATTATTTAATTCAATTGTTCAACCTTTGTCCGAATGAAACAGGAAATCCCCGGGAACAGGTTTATGCTTGCCGGTGCATCAATATTATTGATCTGCAGTACGTTCATGTCATCCTGTTCAGGGAGGCAGTCAGCAGATATCCTTGTTGCCGGCGGCGGCACCAGCGGAGTTGCAGCAGGCATACAGGCGGCCAGAATGGGTGCCAAAACGGTGATTGTCGAAGAAAATGAATGGCTTGGAGGAATGCTGACGAGTGCCGGTGTAAGCGCTACTGACGGCAACTATAACCTCCCTGGAGGCATCTGGGGAGAATTCAGGAAAGCCCTGGTTTCCCATTACGGGGCCGATTCACTTCTCAGGACCGGCTGGGTAAGCAACATCCTGTTCGAACCGTCGGTCGGAAACAGTATATTCTCGTCAATGGCTGCCGCCGAACCTGACCTCGAGGTGGTTCACTATGCCGTTGTGAAAGCGGTTCATCGCCGGTATGATAAATGGAAGGTTACTGTCAGAAAAGGAGACAGGCTGATAAGGTATTCGGCAAAAATACTGATTGACGCAACCGAACTGGGTGATATAGCCGCCATGTGCGGTGCAGGTTATGATATCGGGATGGATTCGCGGTTAGAGACCGGGGAGGATATTGCACCTGGGAAAGCAAATGCAATTGTGCAGGATCTTACATATGTTGCCATACTCAAGGACTTCGGAATTGAAGTACCTGTTGAAAGGCCTGATGGATATGACAGTTTGCTCTATGCCTGTGCCTGCATCAACCAGATCTGTGCCGGCACGGGCCGGGAAGACCCGGTATGGTCATGCGATAAGATGCTGACATATGGCAGGCTACCCGGCGACAAATACATGATCAACTGGCCCATTTACGGGAATGATTATTATGTCAACCTGATTGAGATGGACAGTGAAGCAAGGGAGGAGGCGTTAAAACAGGCGAAGCTGAAAACCCTCGGATTTGTTTATTTCATAAATCATGAGCTCGGTTATGATAACCTCGCACTTGCCGATGACGAATATCCGACTCCTGACAGGCTTCCCTTCATTCCCTATTACCGGGAATCAAGAAGGATCAGAGGCAAGGTCAGGCTTACCCTGAACCATATAACAGATCCCTACGGCCAGTCAGATAACCTCTACCGGACAGCGGTTGCAGTGGGTGACTACCCGGTTGACCATCATCACTCGGCTTATTCAGGACCTGAGTCACTGCCAGACCTGCGTTTCAGACCGGTTCCGTCGTTCGGCCTGCCGCTTGGCACCCTTGTTCCCGAAGATACTGAGGGCTTGATTGTTGCCGAAAAGTCAATATCAGTTACAAACCTGGTGAACGGAGCTACGAGGCTGCAACCCGTAGTGCTCCAGGTCGGCCAGGCAGCAGGTGCCCTGGGAGCCCTGGCAGTAAGGAACGGAGTCAAAGTATCCAAGGTTCCCGTAAGGGAGGTCCAGAATTCACTCCTTGAAGCAGGAGGGTACCTCCTGCCCTACCTCGATGTTCCTGTGAGCCATCCATGGTTTAAATCCCTTCAGCGGATCGGTGCAACCGGAATTATGAAAAGCACGGGCAAAAGCCAGGGCTGGTCAAACCAGACATGGTTCAGGGCATTTGAACCTGCATCCGCATCAGACCTGTCGGGGCTGAAGGAGCTATTCCCGAGAATAAAATACTTTCCTGCTGACAGCATTCTGACTGTTGGTGAAACTGTGGAACTGATCCGCACAGCAGCTTCCGGATATGGTATCGAAATAAATGAAGCCACCATATCCGGGGCTCTCTCCATGATTTCCAGCGGTAACGTTCAGGATCCGGAACGCCCTGTCCTGAGAGGAGAAGCTGCCCTGCTCATAGACATGATACTTGATCCCTTCAACAAGTTCCCGGTTGATCTTAACGGATCATTCCAGGAACCTCCGCTTCGCGAAAGCAGGTGACGGATTAAAACCATCCATCAGTCAGCGGAGTCTCTTTCCCCGGAAATGCCAAAATTCATGGCAGGATTATATTTTATTGCTGTTATTGTTGTTGTAGCAGCATTTATCAAGTGTACGATAAATGCAATCCAGATAGATCCTGAATACAATGTAAGCAGGCAGAGAACCACTCCGAACGGAATTGCCGCCAGAGTCTCTGCCCTGTTCTTGGGCAGATGCGCTGCCGAGTAAAGAATGACGCTGATTATTGTGGCCGCCACAGGACCAATTGATTGAGCAAGCCCGAAAAGAAGGACACCTCTGAACAATGTCTCATACCCCAGGAGATAAAGTGCCCATGTAAATAACTCCGCAAACATAAACCTGCCTGTCCAGCCAGTAACCCTGATTTCAGGATAGATTTCATATACCGACGGTTTCCTTGCACCGAATGAAACAACGGGAATGATAAGCACTGACGTGAGGATGACACCCATCAGCGTGAAGCCCCACATCTCCGGCCTGTATCCGAGACCAGCATCTGCGAGGGTATAGCCCTCAGTGAACAGGAAGGTCAGGGCAACCGGCACAATCCCCAGGAGAAGAAAACCGGCACACCTCTTAAAAACCACATGAACTACATTTGCTGTGTTCGGTTCATATCTGCTGTAAATAATTTCCTTGGCTTTCCCGGAGCTTTGCACGAGCCAGTAAATGGAATAGAAAACAACTGTCAGCATCACCGGCACAATTGCAGACAGTGAATTCATCACGATGGATGAGCCTGATTCCGGGAGGTATGGCATTATTTAATATTTTTAAAGCATCAAGAATTTATGGGTGCCAGGTCAGGGATAAAATCTTCTGTCAGCCTGCCCCGTCAATTCAAAATCAGGCAAAAGATACGTCATTCCCTTAAAATGGCATAACTTGCTTTTGCAAATCAACTAATCCATGAAAAAAATGAAAAAGTCCCTTTTGTTAATCGCATCCCTCCTCCTGGTTGCCGGAGGATCACTTTTGGCCCAGTCACTTGATGAGGTGCTCGCTGAACACTTTTCGGCAACTGGTCAGGATAATCTGCTTAAGGTAAATTCCCAGAAGGTAACGGGAAAAGTAATACAGAGTGGCATGGAAATACCTTTTATTCAGTATGCAAAGCGCCCCGGGAAAGTACGGATTGAGGCTACACTTCAGGGTCTGACACTGATCCAGACATTTAATGGCACTGAGGGATGGGTGATAAATCCTTTTGCAGGGGTTACCACTCCGCAGCCGATGACAGAAGACCAGCTCCGAAGCATTAAATACCAGGCAGACAATGACGGTATGCTCTGGAACTGGAAGGATAAGGGCTACCAGGTAACCCTGGAGGGCAAGGAAGATATGGAGGGCACCTCATGCTACAAGGTTAAACTTGTGACAGAGCCCGGCGATGTATTTACCTTTTATATCGATGCAGATTCCTACATAATGCTGCGTCAGAATGCCAAAATGAAAGTAATGGGCAATGAAAGCGAAAGTGACAACTATTACAGCAATTATACAATGGTTGAAGGGATTGCCATGCCCGGCAAGGCAGAAACGAAAATGAACGGTCAGCTTGTAGTGACATTGATCTTTGAAAAAATAGAGCTGAATCCGGAACTTGAGGACACAATGTTTGACAAGCCGTCAATATAAGGCCCGGCAAAGTTTAAGCCCCAAGAAACAAGACATCATGAAGTCTAAGAATTTTTTGGCATGCATCGCGTGCATTGCTTTTGCGTCATCCATGTATGGCCAGCTGAACGAAGCAATACTTGGTGATATTCAGGGCCGGCAGATCGGACCCGCCAGGATGAGCGGACGGATATCATGCATTGATGCCGAACAGAAAAACCCTGACGTTATCTGGGTGGGAGGCGCAAACGGAGGTGTATGGAAGTCGATCAACAGGGGTACAACCTTCAAGCCGGTATTTGAAGATTACAATCAATCAATCGGGACAATTGCAATTGACCAGTTGCGGCCTGACACCGTATGGGTCGGGCTGGGTGAAGTGTGGACACGCAACAGTGTTTCTGTCGGTACGGGAATCTACAAAACCGTCAACGGTGGAGAAAAATGGGAGCTCATGGGCCTTCCGCAGAGCGAACGGATAGGCAGGATAATTATTAATCCTGTCAATCCGGACATAGTGTACGCTGCCGTTCTTGGTGCTTTATGGGGCGACAGCAGCGAACGGGGTGTGTACAAAACTGCTGACGGGGGTAAGTCATGGACTAAAGTGCTGTATGTCAGTCCTTCTGCAGGGGCTGCTGATATGGCCATGGACCCCTCTGACCCGTCGCTCATCTATGCCTCTTTCTGGGATTTCCGGCGTGAGGCCCATACATTCAGGTCCGGAGGGCCGGGAAGCGGGATATACAGATCCGCAGACGGAGGAACAACGTGGGTAAAGATTCACAATGGCTTGCCTTCCGGAACTCTGGGGCGTATTGCCCTGGCCGCTTCTCCGGTGGCACCGCATACCCTTTACGCTGTTGTGGAATCAGAAAAATCAGCATTGTACAGTTCAAATAATCATGGAGACTCTTGGCAAAAGATGAGCGACCAGTACATGATGGGCGACAGGCCCTTCTACTACAGCCTGATAGTCCCTGACCCGGTTGAGAAGGACCGTATCTACAAACCCGGCACCAACCTGTGGGTAAGCAATGACGGCGGCAAAGTGTTCCAGAGTCCTGCGGTGACCGGAGGCAATTACCACAGTGACACCCACGCATTCTGGGTCAGCCCGCTAAATAACAGGCTCATGTACCTCGGGACTGACGGGGGTGTGTATATCTCCGAAGATAAAGGCAACACCTGGAGATTCATCCAGAACCTTCCGCTGTCACAATTCTACCACGTCAGCGTAGACAATGAATCACCGTACAATGTATATGGCGGTCTCCAGGACAACGGATCATGGATGGGTCCTTCAAGAAAACCGGGCGGGATTACAAACAGTTCCTGGAAAAACGTCGGTTATGGCGACGGATTCTACACATGGGCTGACAAAACCGACCCGGACCTGGTATATTCACAGTACCAGGGCGGCCGTATCAGCCGAAATAACATCAAAACCGGCGAAAGCAAATATATCAAGCCATTCCCCGCAGAAGGTACAGAAACACTGAGGTTCAACTGGAACACACCCACGGTCTTCGGAAAGAAGTCGGGCTGGCTCTATGTGGGGGCTCAGTACCTCTTCCGCTCAAAGGACAGGGGTGACTCATTTGACAGGATATCACCGGATCTGACCACAAATGACCCTTCGCGCCAGCAGCAGGAGAAATCAGGGGGACTGACGATTGACAACAGCACCGCCGAAAACAATACAACCATCTTCACAATCTCAGAATCACCCCTCGATGAGAATGTAATCTGGGTGGGTACCGATGACGGCAATGTGCAGCTCACAACTGATGGCGGGAAAAACTGGGTAAGGCTGAATGATGCAATTCCAGGCCTGCCGCCTCTTGCATTCATTTCATATATTGACGCTGACAACTTCAGCCGCGAGGCAGCCTGGGTGACAGTTGATGCCCACCGTAACGGCGACATGAAACCTTATGTCTATTTTACTCCTGATCTCGGCAAAACCTGGAAATCCCTGGCAACGGAAGCAGTAAGCGGATTCTGCCATGTAATAAGGCAGGACATTGTCAACCCTGACCTTATCTTCCTGGGTACGGAAATGGGTCTTTACATCAGCAATGACCACGGGGCCACGTGGGTAAGGTTCAAAAACAAGGTGCCCCAGACCGGGGTTTATGACCTGGCGTTCCAGGAACGGGAGAATGACCTGGTGATTGCAACCCACGGAAGAGGAATAATCATAATCGATGACCTCACACCTCTCAGGCATCTCACTCCGGCAATTATGGAACAGGAATTTGCATTCCTCCCGGTCCGTCCTTACTATTTCCCGTCAGGGGCCGGGACGCAGGATTTCGCAGGTGACTCGGAATTCACAGGTCCAAATCCTTCAACAAACGCAACCTTATGCTACTACCTGAAGAAAAGACATGTGTTCGGTGATATGTACCTTGAGCTGTATGATGCAGACGGAAACTTTTTAAAGAAAATCCCCGCCGGGACCCGTAAGGGTGTAAACATCGTCCGCATCCCGACGGTAATGGATCCTCCGAAAGTCCCAAAATCACCTAATATACTTGGTGAAGCAATCACCGGTCCGGACTATCCGGCCGGGAAGTATACAGTAAAGCTTGTAAAGGGCAATGAGACATTCACAACAGGGCTGGTAATAAATGACAGTCCGGACTGGAAACATTCCGAAGCTGACAGGAAGCTCCAGCGGGAGACCCTGATGAAGGCATATAACCTTCTCGAAGAGCTTGCCGCCGTTGACCAGAAAATTCTGGATGCTTTCACTGTTCTGAAGACAAGGGAGGCAACCTCGAAGGGATCTGCCCTTAAAAAGGTCAGGGCCCAGATTGCTGCCTGCAAACAGATGCGTGAACTGATCTCGGCAACACAGGCCGGCGAGGGAGGCATAACCGGGCAGGTGAGACTGAGGGAAAATATCGGTGAAATATACGGAGCCGTGCTGGGATACCCCGGCAGACCTGCAGACCTGCAGATCAGGGCACTTGAAAATTATGCCGGACAGGTAAAGGATTTCGGAAAACAAATTGACGATCTGATAGCCAGGAATAAACTTTAAACCGTATTTAAAAGTCATTTTCGTTAAATGCACTGCCACTTTCAGTGTGCAGATGAAAGGATTTTAATTATAAATTGCGGAATCCTTTTTAAACAAGACATTGTTTTAGTGATACCAAACAAAAAAGAAAGAATGAAAACAAGAAGCACAGCATTTATGATTGGCTTTGTGGCACTGGCAGTTGCAGTGATTACAGCCTGCAACCAGGCACCTTCCAAAAAGGAAGCCAATACCGGTACCTCTCATTTCAGGACTCTCCTGTTCAGCGAAACTCCCTGGGACATGGAAAGAGGATCACATGAGCTTACCCCTGAACAGGCGAAGGAGATTAACAATTACAAGTTCACATATGACGATGCAGGCCGTCTTGCATCAGTCGAGTTTGTCAGGGGCGATGAGCCTCTCAGCTACGGATCACTCGGCGGCGCCGCGAAAATCACGTATGAATATACCGCTGACAATAAGCAGATCAAGCGCTTCTTTGATGAAAACGGCCAGCAAATGGAATCGGGCGGGGTGTTCACCTTCGAATACACTCTCGATGATAAGGGAACCAGGAAAGCCCTGAAATTCCTTGACAAGGATGGCAACCCGGTTGAAAACAGGAACAAGATCCACAACTATGTCTGGCAGATACTCCCTGACGGCAAATTGCAGGAGAAGCGTTATAATCTGGCAGGCGAAGAGACAGTAATGAATCCCTTCTGCCCCTTCTATGAGCTCAGGTTCACCTACAACGACAAGGGCTTTGTCACCGAGATGGCAAACTATATGAATGACCAGCTGTACAACTGCACGGCCGAAAACTGCGGCGACATAGGTGTTTCATATTTTCAGTTCGATTCCAATGAGAATGGTGACCTGCTGAAGTTCTCCGTCTACAATGTTACAGGTCAGATGTCAAACCTATACTGGGGTTGGTCACGCAGGGTGAGCACATATGACGAAAACGGCTATGTGCAGGAGACTGCAATGTTTGACCAGGACAATGAATACGTTGCCGGCAAGATGATTCCGGTTACACAGTATGCCTAT
>JAKAXP010000309.1 GCA_021816545.1 Bacteroidota bacterium | reverse complement strand
AAGCGAGCATAAGACTGTGTAAACACGTAGATCCTGATGTGGTCAGTGCTGATTACAGGGATGGTCTTGAACTTGGCAAAGCTGCCATGGATTTGTCGTCCAATGTTATGGAGGTATGGGGACTGTTCACCAACAATAAAAAGTAACTGGTATGAAATTATTCAGGAAAACGGTTCTCACCTCTGTATTGGTTGCCCTGGCTCTGAACGCCCATGGTGCAATATCCGGCAATGACACCCTTCAGTATGAGATTCTCATGAATAAGTCCATGCTGAAGGAACTGAATATCCGTGACGCTTTTACCGGCACGATGGACATTACTGCAAACAGGCTTGTCCTGATATCTTCAGCCAGCCAGTTTTACCTGGTTGGCTGGGGAGGGTTGGTCCCTTTCGGTAAGCCAGTACAGGGTAGTATTGATGCGTTTGCCTTTACCCACGACAGTGTGCTGATGGTAATCCGGAAAAACGAGCTTTGCTGGTTCGATTCTGAAAACAGGCTGTCAATGCTTTACAGGCTTCCCGATGAGGGGATGGGTATAAGCAGGGGCGACAGGGTAATGTATATCTATAATGGCGCTGGCAAATCTGATAAATATGCCCTCTATGTTATTGCCCAGGGAGGAGTATATTCAAAATTGCTGGAAATGCCATCGCCGATAAGCGGTGTGACAGAGATGGGAAACTCTCTTATGTTCTCTTCCGGAAGCATATTGTTTGACTTTGACCTGAAGACCAGGGAGCTCAAAGCCGTGACGGTTCTTCCTGCGGAAAAGCAGATTAAATCGTTTGCCGTGGATAAAACGACGGGCAGGATTTACCTCTCTGCAGGAAATGCGATATATGCCCTTAAGGACGAGGGGGCAGTTCTCATTTCTGATGACCTCAGCGGAACTCTGAGATGCTTTGGTGACGGCCTTATTGTTTTCAACCCGGAAGAGAAATCGATAATCCGGATAATCGGGCTTGAGAATCAAATTACCTCAGGCACAAATATAAATACTGTGTCTGAGATCAGGCAGACAGTCAATGTTCTCACAAACTCAACGGTTATTGATCTTGTAAAGAACAATCTTTCAGATGCCCTGATAATTTCCCTGATCAGGCGTACAAAGGTTGACTTCTCCATGACGACCGATGATGTCATTAACCTTTCGGGCAAAGGAGTCTCTCCGGCAGTGATAATGGAGATGCGGCAGGCAATGATTCGCCAGGCTTCAGAAATTCAAAACAGGTAACATGAAATCAATCAAATCAATGAAAAAACATATTTCCCTGATATTGACCGGATTGTTGGTGGCAATGGCGGTCTGTGCACAAAACCCTGAGACCCTGACAAACAGCTCGGTGATTAAAATGACAAAGGCAAGACTGGCGGATGAGCTCATAATAGATATGATCAATAACTCACCGGCAATGTTTGATTTGAGTCCCGGTGCGCTGAGAAGCCTTGAAGGCGAAGGTGTCTCTGAGTCTGTTATTCAGTCAATGAAGAGTGCCACTTCCGGGAAGCCAGGAGCCGGGAAAAAGGAACCTGCAACAGGGAATAAGCCGGTCAATGTGACGGCTCCTTCAGTTGAGGACAATCTGAGAGCGTCAGCGGCTATTCCAGTTGAGGAAAATACAGAACCGTCAGAGTGGATTCCGTCCGCTACTGTGGGGGAGGTATCGGTTGAAGCACTTAACTATACAGCGCCACTGACGGAACTGATCAAATTCTATGTGAACAAGTACGAAAGCACCGAACTCACTCTTTCGGAATGGGACAGGCAGGTGAGGGGGTATATTGCCGACATTAATAAGGTCAAGGGCCAGATGCTTCAGGTAGAAAACGAAATGCGGTCTCTTAAAAATGCTGACACAAAGGCTTTCAGTGAGGAGATCAACTCACTGAAAGGCAAACTGGCCGCTTACAGGAAAAACTACAGTCAATCAAAGGACATCATGGTTAAGGGCGGTATCAACATAGTTAAACAGATTGAAACTATGAGTAGCGATTTGTCAAAGGATATAGGCAAGGCATATTCCCAGGCAAGCCAGCAGGTGAACTCATCAGACATGGATCCGTCATCGGGAGAAAAACCCGTGATGCTTGATTACACGGTCAGGCAGGCAACCACAGGCTGTGTGAGTTACATTGTATATATGAATGAAATGCTGGCATGGTACCAGAATGCAATCAGGGAGATAAACAACCTGATAGAAGAGTGGAACCCGCGCGTTACAGGAATAATCCAGGAGGAAGCCCGGCTTAAGAGTCAGGCTGAACCTATAGAAAACAGGATTACGGAACTGAGTTCAAACTCAAAACAGAACCGGGCTGAAATCTCTGATCTGAAGAAGCAACTGTCAGCAATTGAGAAATCCGGAAAACAGCTCGCGGACCGGATGAAGGATGATGCGAAGGAACTGTCCTCTTATCTCAAGAAGATGAGCCAGGCAGGACAGGCTGCCGCAGAGGAACGTTTTGAAGATATAATTGAGAATGTCACCTACTCCTTCGGTGAAAAACTTAGCCTTTAGTTTCCGTATGAAATACAAGGAAAAAACTTCAAGACATCCCGGGTTGCGCCCATGCATCAGGCTCCTGATCATTATGACAGCGCTTATGATCCCGGCAGTTGCATTCTATGGCCGCGATAATTTCAATGGAGATAAAATGTCAAAGGAAACCCCTGACCGGCCGGGACCTGCACTGGATGCTGCAAGGGCATTGGTGATAGCAAGGGATTTTGGCAGAGCTGTTTCAGCATATGCGGTTCTTGTCAGGAAAGACTCATCGAATGTATTGCTCAATGCAGAGTATGCATATGCTCTTGCCCTGAACGGCATATATGACGGTGCCCTGGCACGTCTTGATCGCATATGGAGGCCGGGTGCCAACACCCCGGTGGTCGACTTTTTTACCTCCCAGGTTTTTGCTCTCATGGGTTATGAAACCCTGGCAGTGGAGGTAGGTAAAAAGATAGAGGCAGGGAGCGTACCTGATTGGATTGCCTCTGATGCCTCTGACCTGCTGATGAAATACAGTGACCGGAATCCGTCCGATAACATGACGGAAGGCGGTGATGTTGTGACCGATTTCCGGAGGGCAAACAGGCTGGCTGCCC
>JAKAXP010000308.1 GCA_021816545.1 Bacteroidota bacterium | reverse complement strand
TACCCGGAACATGACGGCCTGACAAAGGAGCTTGACAGGCTGATTCCCGGGGATGAGCTTGTAATTGGCAATCCATGGGGTGCAATCTCCTACCGGGGAAAAGGGATCTTCATTGCCGGCGGTGCCGGGATAACGCCGTTTCTTGCAATCTTCAGGGATTTACATTCGCGAAATGAGCTTGCCGGAAACCTGCTGTTTTACTCCAACAAAACCAGGGCTGATATTATTCTGGAGCGGGAGCTGGAAGCGATGCTGGGGGACTCACTGATCAATATTCTGTCAAGGGAAAATGCTGAGGGATATCACCACGGGCATATCAGCGAGGTGTTTTTGAGGGAGCATGTAAATGATTTCAGCGGTCAGTTTTACCTGTGCGGTCCGCCGGAGATGATGAAGGCGATGACGGAGATGCTGTCTGGAATGGGCATTGACAGGAAGTCGGTTACAATGGACCTGTAGCGACCACTCCCGGCGCCGATGCAAAAGTCACCTGCCTGGCCATGGAGCACTTGCTGCAACACGTGTATAACCGGTATTACTTTCTTGTGATCCGGTAGATCATCACCGGCTTTTCAAGATATTGCGCCGGGGCTTCAATCCCGTGAATCTTCATGACCACGTCCATACCCTTCGTGACCTTGCCGAACGCTGCAAATCCCTGTCCGTCAGGATTTCTTTTCCCCCCGAAATCAAGATCGGGCTGGTCTCCGACGCAGATGAAGAATTCCGAGGTGGCAGTGCCTGGCGTCCATCTTGCCATTGAAATGACACCGTCAAGATGACGGATGCCTGTCTGTTCGGTAGTCTCGTGGGCAACAGGCGGGAATCCGCCGGTCTCTTCCTCCTCATAACGTCCGCCCTGTATCACAGCAATCCTCACTGAGTCCTTCGGCTGGTTGTCGGGCCGCACAACCCGGTAGAAGCAGGCACTGTCAAACAGTCCGGCATCAACATACCTAAGAAAATTGGCAGTGGTGACAGGTGCATTCACCGGGTCGAGCGTTACATGTATATCACCGAGTTCAGTGATGATAACTACCTTTTGCTTTTCAGTTTCGCAGTCAGCTGCAGCAACGGCCAGCAGTACAAGGAGTATGAATGTTGTGGAATGCCTCATAATCTGAATAATTAATGTGTACGGTAAAAGCTTCGCTGCAATAATGCACCGGTTCAATTACGCATTGTCAGCATGAAAGTAAAGATAATATGAACCTTGCCATAATTCTGTTGTTCTAAATTAAAATCCCCGAAAAATTAAATCCTGAAACCACAGACATGAAAAGGAAAAAGATCTACTCCCTCCGGAAAGCCTTTTATTATCTTTTTGCCACAGGCTTTATCCTTCTGATATCGGCCGGCATCATCCCTGCAGAAACGAAAGCCCAGTCATATCCAGGCCTGGTATCACTGGAAGGTTACAATACAAAGGCCTATTTCAGCCCGGGTAATGAGGAAAGAGCCCGGGTGATGGCACTTCGTTGCGACAATGTCATGAAATATTACAGTGAATTTATCGGATTCACTCCTTCATTTACACTGCTGGTCCTCGATCCTGAAGACTGGAGCAGGTTTACAACCTTCCCGGTTTACGGGATGCCTCATTACAGTGACAACAAAACACTTATTGTTGCTTCACGTGACAATGAATTCTGGAGAAGCTTCATTCCACCGGTTGACGGGTTACCTGAAGATCTCGCCCAGGATATAAGGAAAACATATTCTGACGGCGCAGGAAACCTTTCAATGGCCCCGTTTTTTGACCTCCTTGTTATCCATGAGCTTGGCCATGCATATCATTTACAGAATGGTCTAAACATGCAGCGCTTGTGGCTGGCAGAGTTATTTGTGAATATATTTTTACATACATATATAGCTGAAAAGGAACCTGAAATGCTGCCCGCACTTACCGTATTTCCGAAAATGGTCATTTCGGGTGACAGGTCTTCACTGAAATACACCTCGCTGTCAGACCTTGAGAACAGGTATGAAGAGATAGGTAAAAATTACCCACAGAACTACGGGTGGTACCAGAGCAGGTGGCACTCATCAGCGGCAGATATTTATGATGCCGGCGGCAGGAGAGTAATTACAGACTTCTGGCATGCACTTGAAAATCAGAAGGATGACCTGGATGATTCAGGTCTGACAAGGTTCCTGTCTGAAAGGGTGCATCAGTCTGTGGCCGATGTCCTGGTCAGATGGGATGAGTGACTGGCTTACCGTAAAAGTCAGGTTGAAATTGCGGTCTTCCCGGGCACTAATTCGCGGCAAGGAGCTGGAAGAGAATCCATGAGACACCCAGTGTGAAGAATATGTTGAACGTCTGGGCGATCAGGAAGCTGTAAAATGGCTTCTTGCTTTCCATATGTCTGAAATCGGCAAAGCGTGTTTCCAGACCGATGCTTATAAATGCCAGGTTGAACCAGAAAGTACTGAACGACTTGATGACCTTTCCTGATGACTGTGCCGTTTCAGGGCTGAGAAGGAATGAGAAGACAAGGGATGCAAGTATGAAGCCGAGGACGAACTTCGGGAACCGGTCCCAGATGATTCTGGCCGGCACATGCTGACCCTTTTCGGCTGAACCCCTGCTCCTGTATGCCCAGAAAATTGAGATTGCAAACGCAGCCAGTCCGAGCAGTACATTCTGCGAGAACTTTACAATTGTAGCATATTTCAACCCCGTCTCACCTGCAATGGTTCCTGCAGCAACAACTGCACCGGTGGTGTCGATTGTTCCACCAAGCCATGCACCGGTTACAATCTCGGACAGTCCTATCCATTTGGCAATGATGGGAAGTAGGATCATCATTGGGATGGCAACGATGAGCACCAGGGAGATAATAAATGACAATTTCTTCTTGTCGCCGTTGATGGCACCGGCGGTTGCTATGGCAGCTGAGACGCCGCAGATGGAGACGGCACTTGCAAGCATTGTCGAGAACTCATCATCAACCTTCATCTTCTTCGAGATCCAGAAGGCAAAGTACCATACCACGCTTACAACGATTACAGCCTGTATAAGTCCGAAAGAGCCGGCGGAGAGAATATCCTTGAAGAGTATCGTTGCACCAAGGAGCACAAGGCCGATCTTTACATACAGCTCGGTCTGCACCCCTGAAAG
>JAKAXP010000307.1 GCA_021816545.1 Bacteroidota bacterium | reverse complement strand
CCGTTGTCAAGGAAGACGTCGCACTGCGGGATGCAGTTCAGGTCAATTGCGTAGGGGTAAGCCATCTCTCCGCTCAGCCCGCGCCGCTCGTTTTCAAGCTGTGTCACAGCCCTGACACCGGTGCCGGTGACTGACTGGTATGTTGAAATCACAAGACGCCTGATGCCATATTCCCTGTGCAGGGGAGCAATTGCCATCAGCATCTGTATTGTGGAACAGTTCGGATTGGCAATTATGCGCGTCTCAGCGTTTATTGCAGAAGCATTTATCTCCGGAACCACCAGGGGGATCCCGGTCTCCATCCTCCAGGCGGAGGAGTTGTCTATAACTACTGTGCCGTTCTCGGTGAAAACGGGAGCCCACTCCTTCGAAACGGATGCCCCGGCTGAAAAGATGGCTACATCCGGCACAGCCTCCACTGCTTCCATCACGCTTACCACCTTAACTGGCTTGCCCCTGAAGATCACTTCTCTGCCTGCGGAACGTTCCGATGCTGCCGGAAAGAGCCTGTCGACCGGAAACTGCCTCTCTTCAAGAACCCTGAGCATCATCCTGCCAACCATCCCCGTGGCTCCTACCACTGCTACTTTCATTTTGTTACTGTTTAAAAAAATTATACGAACTTTATATAGAGAAAAAGTGCGACAAATTTAATCCTTTTTTAGTCCCGCTGCATGAAAAAGATTATACTGTTGCCGCTATTGCCTTTGTATCTGTCTGTTACGGCACAGACAGGCAGCTCTGCCCATCCTTTTCCGGCCACCGGCGAGCTTGTCATAACCGAGATAATGGCCGATCCGACTCCCTCGCACGGCCTGCCGGAGCGTGAATACCTTGAGATATTCAACCGTGGGAGTGATACCCTGACTGTCAAGGGCATACTGCTGATTGTGGGTCCTGACACTGCGTACCTCACGGATGGCCTGATGGTACCGGGGGAGAGGATGATACTCTGCTCAACCGGAAGCAGGACCGACCTGCTCCCTTACGGCAGGGTCATGGCTGTCAAGTCATTCCCCTCGCTGAATGATGCGGGTGAGGTGATGGCGCTGCGCAATCCGGACGGGTCTCTGGTACATGCTGTCAGTTACGGGCCGGAGTTCCTTGGTGACGGGCCCCGCTCCGGCGGCGGGTGGGCGGCCGAATTAACCGACACGGACAATCCTTTCAATGAGCCGTATGCCTGGGCGCCTTCGTCAGATCCGTCGGGAGGGACGCCCGGGAGGGTTAATTCGGCTGTGTTGACCGTCGCAGACACAAGGTGCCCCCGGGTCATAGCCGCCTGGCCGGCATCAGCAGGCACCGTGGGGATACTGTTTGACGAAACGGTAATGCTCGCCGGAGCGGGACCATGGCAGGCCGATGGTAAGGAGACGGAGCCTGCCGTCTCCGGTGACCCTGCTGACCGCATTGCACTGGCGAGGCTACAGGAGGAGCTAACCGCCGGGGAGGTCATCACCCTGCTTATACCACCGCAGATGACCGATTTTGCCGGCAATGCACCGTGCTATAATGAGATAAGGACCGGGTTGCCTTCTGATCCGACGCCGGGGGATATCATGTTCAATGAGCTGCTCCCTGATCCTGCCGGTAAAGGAAGTGAATACCTGGAGCTTTACAATAACTCGGAGAAAGTTTTCGATCTCTCGCGTCTCTACCTGGCGGGCAGCAGCACTGCTGCAGCAACTGCATTCACACTGATACACCGCCTCCTTCTCCCCGGCGGCTATGTTGCCCTTACCACCGGAAAGGAAGATCTCTCCGCCAGGTACCCGTGCTCGGATGAGGAATCCCTGTTCCGAGCTGACCGTCTCCCGGTTTTGCCTGATGAGGAGGGAAGGGTGATACTCTATGACAGGAATATGAATGTAATTGACAGGGTTGACTATTCCAGTGAGATGCACATGATATTCCTTTCCGGTACTGAAGGGGTTGCCCTTGAGAAGGTATCACCGGCTTTTCCGTCTGATGTTGCCTCCAACTGGCATTCTGCAACTGCATCATGCAATTACGGGACTCCCGGGGCGCCCAATTCTGTCCTCCTGGAGCAGGCTGCGGCTGATGAGGGCCTGACCCTTTCAGCGGGTAGGATCTCGCCTGACGGCGACGGATTTGAGGATTTAATATCTGTGGGAGTATTCCCGGGAGGAGAGGAGAACGTAATTTCCGTGACAGTATTCAGTGACCGGGGTTACCCCGTCAGGCGCCTGGCAGAAAGAGCCACAGCAGGCGCCGGCACATATTTCGTCTGGGACGGATTGTCAGACAGCGGAGCACGATTGCCGGCAGGGTTATATATGATAATGGCTGAATCATGCGGCACCTCCGGTGCATCGCGTAGGTGGAAAAAAGTGTGTGCCCTGCTTTACAGATGAAAGTGAGCCTGACGGTTATTCCGGCGAACGGACCGGGGACAAAACAAAAGGAATCCGGGTAAGGAAAAAGATCCGGTCCGGTGATTTCTCACCTTAACGGGGAACGGTATGCTGATCAACAATATGGCACCAGATCAGAGAGCTGCGATGAGCTCCTTCATGATCCTTGTCATCTTCTCTTCGCTGTGCTCGGCAGCTGCCTGAACTGATTCATGGGTTGTGTACTCAATCTTCCCTTCCACACCCAGGTCGGTGATGATGCTTACTGCAAAGACAGGGATGCTCATATGCCTTGCGGTGATCACCTCAGGCACTGTTGACATACCTACTGCATCAGCCCCGATAATACGGAAGAATCTGTACTCTGCCGGTGTCTCAAATGTCGGGCCGGATGTTGAGAGATACACTCCTTTGGTTACCGGTATCCCCATGCCGGCTGCTATGTTTCTTGCCTTCTCAATGAGCATTTTGTCATAGGGTTCACTCATGTCCGGGAAACGGGGGCCGATGCGGTCATCATTGGGTCCGATAAGCGGGTTTGCTACCAGGCAAATGTGATCTTCTATTATCATGATATCACCAATCCTGAAGGCAGGATTGACACCACCGGCTGCGTTTGAAAGGAACAATGCCCTGATGCCCAGCTCTTTCATGACCCTGATCGGGAACGTGACCTGTTCGGATCCGTACCCTTCATAATAGTGGAAGCGGCCCTTCATGGCAACAACCTTCTTCCCGCCGAAATTACCGTAAATA
>JAKAXP010000306.1 GCA_021816545.1 Bacteroidota bacterium | reverse complement strand
TGCACCGCCTCCGGCGAACCAGCTGATTGAGACACCGCCCAGGTCACGCTTCTCAAAGATCTCCGCCTGGTAACCGGCACCGGCACCTATCGTCCATGTGGAGTTCAGTTTCCCGAACACAAATGATCCGGGACTCTGAAAATAATAGTTTGAGAGTTTTATCTCCTTTGGATGCTTGAACCCTTCGACACTTCCTTCAAGAAACCAGCGCTGATTTGGTTTGAACTGGCGCAGGTCACGGTAAATGACCGACCAGCCGTCTGCATTCAGCGCGGCACCGATCGATTTCTCATTACGCCAGAAAATGCGGTTCTGCGGGTCAATATCTCCCTGCCCCGCGAGTTGCCCGCAGATAAATGTTAATAGTATTACGTGCCAAAAACTCTTAATCATATTTGCATTTATGTTAAGACTGGCAGCGGGGGAGAAGCGATGATCAGCCCGCCTGCTCGGTTGAAGCAGCATCCGTACTGCTGTATGCCGGACATGCTTCACGGTTGCATGAACTGAATGTCAGTACTGCAAGGAGAGCGAGGACGACAATTAGACCAACTTTTTTCATATTACCTGCCTTTAAGTCTGAGACAAAAATAACTTTATTTTTAAAACAAGATTTGTGCCATATTATTATTTGACCATGCACCTTTTTAAACCAACTGAGCTGAAAGTTGTTATCTGATAAACCGGAAAACAATGAAATTTCAGGGATATACAACATTGATATTAATGATAGTTCTGCTTTCAATGGAAAACGAAACAAGATCACAGGAGAGGCCGTCGTACAATGACCTGACGGCCCAGGAAGCCAAGGTAATAATCAGCAAATCAACTGAATACCCGTTTACGGGCCTCTATGAGAAGTTTAATGCAAAGGGAACATACCTATGCAAGCAATGCGGCAGTGCACTCTATCACTCTGATGCAAAGTTCGATGCCTCATGCGGATGGCCCAGTTTTGACGATGAGATTGAAGGGGCAGTGAAACGGGTGAAGGATGCTGACGGCATGCGCACCGAAATTGTCTGTGCCAACTGCGGAGGGCACCTGGGGCATGTCTTCACCGGCGAGGGGTTCACCCCGAAGAACACGCGCCATTGCGTAAACTCAATATCCCTTGACTTTGTACCGGCAGTGCTGCCGGCCGGAACATACGGCACCGCCCTCTTTGCCGGCGGTTGCTTCTGGGGTGTCGAGTATTTCCTCCAGAAGGAGCCCGGCGTGGTGGCAGTGGTATCAGGCTACACCGGAGGACATGTGAAGAATCCTTCTTACCGCGAGGTTTGCAACGGAAATACCGGGCACGCCGAAACCGTGAAAGTCACATATGATACGAAAAAGACATCATATGAGAAGCTCGTGAAGCTTTTCCTTGAGATTCATGACCCCACCCAGGTGGGGAGGCAGGGACCTGACATAGGCGACCAGTACCGTTCGGAGATCTTTTACAAGAACGAAGAGCAGCGCAAAATTGCAGCAAAATACCTGAGCCTGCTGCGTGAAAAGGGACTGAAGGTTGCCACGCAGCTTACAAAAGCCTCAGAGTTTTACGCTGCCGAGGAGTATCACCAGGATTACTATTTCCGGAACGGGAAGATGCCGTACTGCCACGGATACACAAAGAGGTTTTAGTCGGCAGTTGCCAGTACCAGTCGGCAGTAGACCGTCATGCAGCTCTACTGCAGGCTGACTGCGGACTGCCGATTGCTGACTTGAAAAAAGCCCCGACTGCCATCTGGCAGACGGGGCTTTTTGTCAGCAGGTGCCTAATCTCTACAGTTTGGGTACTCTTCCTGATGTCCAGGGGGCCTTTATCTCGTCGAGTTTCGCATTGAGCGCATCAACAGCCTTGCCGGCCTTCTGGATCCTCTCAAGCAGTACCGGGAATTCCTTCTTAAGGATCGTGAACTGCTGGTCTGCAATACCGGATACGTCGCCGGAGTTGCCGTAGAGTGACCTTGACATGGCCGAAAGACGTGCTGAGAGCGAAACGGGTGAGGGCGGAGTCTCTTCGGTGCTTGCACCAACCGAGATGCCACTGATGAGGTAACCGATCTCCTCCATCTCGTCGCTTAGCGCGGCAGCCTCCTTCATCAGGGATGCAGGTGCGTCAGGCGACTGGTGTATTGTCTGCATGATGGTGTTCACCTTTCCTTCAAGTTCTGCAGCATATGACATCGCACCGTAAACGGTCTTTGCGAATGCGGTCATTTCCTTAAGCCATTTTTCTTTTGCTGCAGCATCGGTGACAGGCATGGTCACAATGTCAAGAGGCTTGCATACAAAGGGCTCGGGACCTGCAAGTTCCTTAATCTCGCCCTTGGCATACATGGCCATGGAGACGAAGTATTTGCCCGGTATGACCGAAATGCCTCCGCCACCCCAGCGGCCGCGGCCTTCACCCTCGGAGACAGGACTGAATTTTTCAGTTGACCTGACAGGCTGGTAACCGGCATAGGTGTAGTTCCATGTCACGCGGCCGACACCCTTTGATGCGTTCTTGTACATCTTGCGGATCACGGTACCGTCCTCGTCGGTAATCGTAAAGATCAGGTATGGCTTTATCTCACGCTCCTCGAGGCTGAGTTCCCTTGCCGTAGGCTGCGGTATGAATTCACCTTTTTCAAAGAGTTTCTTCTCCTTCTCCTTCCTTATGTCACGTTCAGTCTTCGGGACAGTGTCGACATAATAGGTGATTGTTGCTCCGTAAGGCGGATTCTTTGCTATATAGTACATTGAGCCCTGGTTGTCAAACTCATCCGTCTGAACAAACATCTTTGATTCCCTTACCGGGAAGATGTAACCGGCTTTACCGGTAATTTCCTTCGAATAGTTACGCAGCGGGGTATAGTCATCAATCACATAGAATCCCCTTCCGAATGTTGCAATCACGAGGTCATTCTCACGCTCCTGGATTGCGATGTCACGTATCGGGATTGTCGGGAGACCTTTGTTGAACTCTGTCCAAGTTGCACATGCGTCAAATGACACATAAAAACTGAACTCGGTACCAAGGAAGAAAAGATTTGGATTAACCGGATCCTGTTCAATTGTGTGAACAGGACCGTTGGCCGGAAGGTTGGCAGCAACGGAAGTCCATGTGCGCCCCATGTCAGTGCTCTTCAGGACGTAAGGT
>JAKAXP010000305.1 GCA_021816545.1 Bacteroidota bacterium | reverse complement strand
TTACGATGAATCATTATTATCACATCCCGCTCGGCGAGGTATACCAGGTGGAGGCTGACATGGAGACCCCCTATAATATTTATATCGGGCTTCAGGACCATGAGACCTGGAAGGCCCCGTCAAACGGATGGTCAGGTTCAGTTACCCCTGCTGACTGGGTTATCACAGGCATGTGGGACGGGATGTACTCCAGGGTTGACCCGGAAACTAACAGGTATATTTACTATACCACCCAGTTCGGATCGCATCACAGGGTTGACCAGGCTACCGGTGAAAGGGTGCCGGTAACACCGGTGGCGGAAGAAGGGAGACCATTCTACCGGTTCACCTGGACCACGCCTCTGGCCCTGTCACCGCACAACAGTTCAATAATATATACCGGCGCACAGATGGTACTTCGCTCGATTGACAGGGGAGAAAACTGGGAGGAGATTAGTCCTGACCTGACTGACAATGATCCCGATAAAATACACGGCAAAGGTCACATCCGGTATTGCACAATCACCACCCTGGCGGAGTCGTCCGTAAAAGCCGGCATTCTCTGGGCAGGCACTGACGACGGACATGTGCAGGTGACAACTGACCATGGCCACACATGGAAGGATGTTACCGCAGCTCTGGCCGAAGCAGGTGCTCCTGAGAAAATGTGGGTAACCAGGGTCTTTCCCTCTGCATTTGAGAGGGGGACGGCCTATGTAGCTAAATCGGGTTACACAAATGACGTGATGGATCCGCATGTTTATGTTACCACCGACTTTGGCGCCACCTGGAAGAAAATTACAGACGGACTGCCTGATTACCCTGTCAACGTGGTGATTGAGGACCGTCGTAACCAGAACCTTCTTTTTGCCGGGAATGACAACGGGGTGTGGGTTTCCCTCAACATGGGAGGAAACTGGGAGCCGCTCAGGGCAAACATGCCGCCTGCAGTGGTCCGTGACCTTATGGTTCATCCGCGCGATAATGACCTGATTGTCGGCACCTACGGAAGGGCTGCATGGATCACTGACATTTCGCCTTTGCAGCAGATGACTCCGGAGATAATACAGAAACCTGTTCATCTCTTTGCCATTGAGCCCAAGCCGCAGATGAACTTCTCGCAGCAGGCCACCTGGGGCAATTACCAGATGACAGGAAGCAACCACCTGAACACACCGAATGAACCCAACGGGCTGGAGATATGGTATTATATGTCCGGTGCGATTAACGAAGAGGCAATTATTACGGTAACAGACAGCTCGGGCAAGCAGGTATTTGAGAGGAAGGTAAAGGCACGGCCGGGAATCGGTAAGATCTGGTGGAATACAATGAGGGCGCAACCCGGGACATACACTGTTACACTTTCCGCCGGTTCCCTAACCGAAAGTACTGTCGGAACCGTTACCGAAAGGTGGCTGTGGCCGGTACTGAATTTCAATGCAGGCAGGGCAGGTGTAAATCAGGAGTGATAATGTTTTCTTTGCGCATTTTGAAAAATAAGGGAAATAAAGTTAAGGCAACAGAGGGAAACAGGAACGGCAATACTATGAGAGTCATCAGGAAGATCCACCGTATCACCGCATCGTTTCTCTCTGTTGCCCTGCTTATTGTTGCCGTCTCAGGCATTCTCCTCGGCTGGAAGAAGAACAGCAATGGCTATCTGCATCCTGTTTCTCAAACCGGCACAACAACAGATCTTTCGCAATGGCTTCCGCTCGATTCGCTCAACACGATAGCAATCAGGACACTCCATGAGTCAGGGAGGAAGGGTTTGAGCGATGAGCTCGACAGGATCGACATAAGGCCTGACAAGGGGATGGTAAAGTTCGTGTTTGCCCATCATTATCACGGCATTCAGCTTGACGGTGCCACCGGCAGGGTTCTCTCTATTGAGAACAGAAGGTCAGACCTGGTGGAGGATATCCACGACATGTCGTTCGTTGACCATATCCTCGGAATTGACTCCGAAATCTTCAAGCTGATCTATACCTCATTCACCGGCCTCTCACTCCTTGTGTTCACTTTTACAGGAATCTGGCTCCGCTACTTTCCACGCAGGGCAAGAAAGGGTGAGAGTCGTGTAAAAATGACAGTCAGGGAGGACTAACAGTCAACCGGCCCCCCCTGCCGACATTATCAGAACCCAGGTAGTGTATAATAGTACGCCGTTACCGAAAAGTCAATTGTTGTTCTGACCCAGTGCCACATTTCAAGGTCAACCTTCAGTGAATCAGCAAACGGAATTGCATCGAGGATACGATATCTCATGTTGACGCTCATCCCGGGGTGAAAGTTTCCGTAACCTGCCGGCTGTGCAATGAGAGGGTGATCAAACAGTTCAGGCCGGCACCATGCATAACCAAAATAATCCTCAGTCCCCGTTCCGAATGAGGACGGGAAAGTCTCTCCGTCGACGTAGATCTTTTCATCTCCCTCGCCCCACCAGGCATCAGCCGTGTTGAAGACCAGGATCGCATCACCGGCATAGAGCCCTTTACCTTTCAGATCAGCGATGTTTATGTCAGAGTGGAGTCCTGTTCCACCGGTATGTTCTGATCCGGCGGTTTCAAATCCCGGGTATTCACGGAAGGAGGCCCCGAAATGCATTGAGTTGTCGTTCCATTCATAAGTGGCAAGAGAAAGCAGGGCGCTGACAGTCAATGTATCTTCAGTTTTATTGAGGATGCTTATCCTGCAGCTGTCACGGAATGGCATCAGCCATGAAGAACTGAGCGTGCCATCCGGGTCTGCGCCTGTGAATGAGGTCCTGTACCTGTTGTATGAATAGCCCGTGCCGAAGAAGTTGCCTGCCGGAATCTCTGCCGTTTGCCTGCCGTCAAAGAAGAGGCGGATGATGATGCCTTTAAGCGCTGCAGCCGTATCCGGAGCAGAAAACCGGAGTGATAAATTGTTTATTGCCAGTCCTCTGTCAGTCACTGACACTGAAAGCCAGGTTCCTGGTGCAATCGGTCCGTCGAGTGTTCTTTTCAGTTCATCATTTACCTCATTGGTGCTTCGTGTGAGCAGTGCTGATGCACATTCGGCAATAGCAATGCTGTCATCACGGAAAATTTCCCTCCTGGCTGACATCACCCTTGTTCCAGCATCATACAGTCGTGCATCAATATTGTAATATATTGAGGGAGTGCGTCTTTGAGGCGTAATAATGACTGAATCATTT
>JAKAXP010000304.1 GCA_021816545.1 Bacteroidota bacterium | reverse complement strand
GGCTTGATTCCCTCTACTCGCTGATGCAAAAGCACCGCTGCAGGGATCTGGATGAACTGCTGGCGGTACAGCAGAGGGTGGAGGAAGCTGTGGCTTCCTCATCTGATACGGATGAGAAGCTTGATGAGCTTAAGAAGAGGAGGGATACTGCACTTGCCGGGGTGAATGCAATTTCTGCAAAGCTCTCCGCTTCAAGGAAAAAAGCAGCCGGCCCCCTTTCCGCAGAGATTACGGGTATGCTGCACAGGCTGGGTATGCCTCATGCACGCTTTGAGGCAGGGATCAGTTCCATGGTGACACCTGGTCCTTCGGGCATTGATGAGATCCGGTTCCTTTTCAGCGCCAACAGGCAGGTGGAGCCGGAAGATCTTTCAAAATGCGCCTCCGGCGGTGAACTCTCCCGCGTGATGCTTTGCCTCAAATCAGTGCTGGCAAACAGCTCAGGTTTGCCGGCAATAATCTTTGATGAGATCGATTCAGGAGTTTCAGGCGAGGTGGCCTCGATGGTTGGCTCAATCCTTTCAGAAATGGGAAAAAGCATGCAGGTGATCAACATAACTCATCTGCCGCAGGTTGCAGCAAGGGGCAGGATTCACTACCATGTCTACAAGGAGGAGAGTGATCACTCAACAATTACGCGGGTCCGGTTGTTAAAGGACGATGAGAGGGTAAAAGAAGTGGCCAGGCTTCTCAGCGGAAGTACTGTGACTGAAGCTGCAATGCGAAATGCCCGCGAACTGATGAAGGACAACTGAACAAGACGGCTGGGACAAACAGAAACAATAAAATCATGATCACAAACCTGCTTGAGGGTAAGAAAGGTATTATTTTCGGAGCCCTGAACGACAAATCCATTGCCTGGCATGTAGCCGAAAAAGCTCATGCACAGGGTGCACGACTTGTTCTTACAAATGCTCCGGTAGCTATCCGGATGGGAACAATAGGGGAACTGGCGGAAAAGACCGGAAGCGAAGTCATTTCAGCCGATGCCACAAGCATGAAGGATCTTGAAGTGCTCTTCAGGCGTTCCATGGAGATATTTGACGGGCAATTCGATTTTGTACTTCATTCAATCGGGATGTCTCCCAATGTCCGCAAGGGTATTCCCTATGCAGAGAGCAGCTATGAGAATATGCTCAAGACCCTCGATATCTCTGCACTGAGTTTTCACAGGATACTTCAGACCGCATACAGGCTTGATGCAATCAGAGAGTGGGGATCAGTCATCGCACTTACATATGTCGCCGCCCAGCGGACCCTTGCAGGATACAATGACATGGGTGATGCAAAGGCATTGCTTGAGTCAATTGCCAGGAGTTTCGGTTATATCTACGGCAAGGAGAAGCATGTGAGAGTAAACACTGTATCGCAGTCCCCGACAGCTACTACCGCCGGTGCCGGGATTGCCGGTTTCGATTCGCTGGTCGATTTCTCTGACAGGATGTCTCCGCTGGGCAATGCCGACGCCTCCGACTGCGCTGACGTATGCATTACCCTCTTCTCGGACCTCACCAGAAAGGTCACGATGCAGAATATTTTCAATGACGGCGGTTTCTCAAGCATGGGTATGAGCGAGAGAGCAATAGAACAGTACAACAAGAGTTTCAGGGATTGTCTTGATAAGTAAAAATACTTACAGAGGAGCAGTATAAACACCGCTTTTATCAGCGCTCTGCATTTTGGGCAGGGCGCTTTGTTTATTTTTGGTTACCTAAAACAAACCGCCATGCTCTTAGCTATATTACTGATTGTTTTCTATTTTACATTTCCTCTGGTATTTATCTGGATGTGTAAAAGGTGGAGCCTACTTCAGAAGCTGGGGACAATTGTCCTTGCCTACGGTTTTGGACTGATAATCGGTACAGCCGGTTTCTTTCCTAAAGGAAGCGAAGGGTATCGTGAAGCCTTGCAGGGAGAAGCTACAATGAGTACTGAAAATCTTGACCGGCTGATTGCGGAGGGAAAGGCTGTCCCTGAGGACCATACAGCGAACAAAATTGCCGGAATACAGGATAAGGTTTACACGGTTTCCCTGCTGGTCGCGTTCCCGTTACTCCTGTTTTCACTTAACCTGAAGAGATGGCTGAAATATGCAAAGAAGGGTTTCGTTTCAATCGGTCTTGCCCTGGTGGCAGGCCTTATAATGGTTACCGCAGGTTTCTTTATCTGGAAAGACAGTTTTCCGGACACGTGGAAGCTTGCCGGGATGTTTGAAGGCATATATACCGGCGGAACCCCGAACTTTGCAGCCCTGAAGCTGATACTGGATGTTGATGCTGAGCGGTTTGTAGTTCTGAATACCTATGACATGATTGTCGGGGCATTTCTCGTTTTGTTCTTTGTGACGGTAGCACCTGCAATTTTCAGGGCATTTTTACCAAAATTCAGTGAAGGAAAAGGGGTAGCTATGGATGAAGATCTGGTCAGGCAGGAGACTGAGGGGCTGGATGATTTTTCCGGAATGTTGGATAAGCAGCGAATCTGGCCGCTATTAAGGGCCCTGCTTATGAGTGTTGTTATAGCCGGAGTTGGCGCTGCAGTTTATTTTCTTATACCCCCTGAACTGAAACAGTACAGAATGGCCGGAATGGTGCTTACAATTACAACACTCGGAATACTTGCTTCTCTGTACAGGCCTATTAACCAAATTAAGAAGACATTTCAGCTGGGCATGTACCTGATCCTCGTTTTTTCACTTACAGTAGCTTCAATGTCTGATCTGAGGACGATGTTCACAAAGGGGATGCTGGACCTGGTGTTATTTATTTCATGGTGTTACTTCGGATCCCTGTTCCTCCACATAATACTCGCCAAGATCTTCAAAATAGATGCGGATAATTTCCTGATTACCGCAACGGCGTTCATTTTCTCGCCGCCGTTTGTCCCTCTTGTTGCCAATGCGCTGAAAAACAAGGATGTGATTGTGACCGGTATTGCCGGGGGGGTCATTGGTTATACACTCGGCAACTATTTTGGCACCACTCTCGCATTTTTCCTGCAGAGGTTCTGACAGACAGGGAATTAAAAGTCTGAGAGTCTGAAGGTCCCTTAGATTTGTCTCAGAGGACTAAATCCTAGGTTTGTTATTTATTAATTACCGTAATTTGCTTAAAAACCAACCGGTATGGGCGAATTATTGAAGGTCATAAGTTCCAAGACTT
>JAKAXP010000303.1 GCA_021816545.1 Bacteroidota bacterium | reverse complement strand
TCCGATCTTTGTGACAACTGCAAGGATACTCATCGTTCCGTATCCTGACGCAACGATTACACCGGTTGCCCCGATGTGTGCGAATGCAACGGCTGTCACCCTGACTGCCCATGATCCCGGGGGAGCCTGGTCAGGCAGCGGTGTCAGCGGTAACCTGTTCGATCCCTCACTTGCCGGACCGGGAACCCACACAATAAAATATGAAATAGTCAATGGCAACGGATGCCGTGACCAGGACCAGACAACCATAACGGTTTATCCTGTGCCTGATGCAACAATCCTTACAACAGGGATTGCGTGTTCCTCTGACCCTGTGATTGTTCTCCAGGCCCGTGACCCGGGCGGGGTATGGTCAGGGCCCGGCGTCTCGGGTAATATGTTTTACCCTGCAGTTGCAGCTGCAGGCAACCACATTATTACATATTCAATAACTGATGCAAACGGGTGTACTGACTCTGACCAGGCCACCCTCACTGTCGCAACTCCCGATGCCACCATCACCCCTGTTGACACCCTTTGCGAGGACAGCCCTGCCATTGCCCTGACAGCCCGCGACCTGGGCGGAGTATGGTCTGGTCCCGGAGTAATAGGCAATCAGTTCATTCCTGCCCTTGCAGGGGTGGGGAATCATATCATAAAGTATGAAATCCTTAATACTGACTGTGCCGCTTCAGATACCGCACTTATTAACGTCATGCCGCTGCCGTCGATAATAATCGACGGTCCTGATACCCTCTTTCTTAACAGCTCCCCTGTCACACTTACTGCATTTCCGACAGGAGGGACCTGGTCAGGGCCAGGCATGGCGGGTAATATTTTTGATCCCTCTGCGGCTGGAATTGGCAGTCATACCCTGACCTACTCCGTTCCGCCGATGAGCTGGGGGTGTGATGCCAGGCAGGATATGAGAATAGATGTGATCATGCCGCCGATGCCTGTGGCTGCCTTCGAAGGCAATACCATGGGTTGTGCCCCCCTGACAGTACAGTTTGTCAACAAGAGCATCTACGGTGAAAGCTATACATGGGATTTCGGTGACAAACAGTACTCGTCAGACAAGAATCCGGTACATACCTATTATGTTCCGGGTAATTATATCGTGAAGCTGACGGTTCACAATATTGCAGGGGAATCGGTTGCGAACGGAATTGTAACGGTGCACCAGAATCCGTCTGCCATCCTTGACGCATATCCCACGAATGTGGTCAACAATGAACAGATAGTGATTTTCTACAGCTATTCATACTTTGCTGATTCCTGGCTATGGAAGTTCGGTGACGGTTCTACCTCTGCTGAGGAGAATCCCTGGCATAAGTATGAGTCACCGGGTTCCTATACTGTATCGCTGCAGGTATCAACAGGCAACGGATGCGTTGATTCGGCAGTGATGGTGACACCGGTGGTTGTTGAATGGAAGACGGGCACTCTAAAATTCCCGAATGTATTCAAATGGAATGAGACAGGTCCTACAGGGGGTGAATGGAGCGAAGGTGTGAATCCGTATATGGATGAGGTTTTCAGGCCTTTCTTTGAGAACGTAATTGAATACAGGCTTCAGATATTCAACCGGTGGGGTACGCTGATATATGAAAGCTATGACCTTAAGAGGGGATGGGACGGTTACTTCGGGAACGGCAAGCTGGCACCGCAGGGCGTATATGTCTGGAAAGCAACCGGTCGTTTTGCTGATGGTGAATACTTCGATAAGGTCGGTGATGTGACATTCCTGCATTAAAGGTCACTTCTCCTTTTCTGCAGGTTTCAGTATTACTCCTATTTTCTTTTTCCCGTCTATCATCACATTCAGCGGCTCGCGGAACCTTACATGCCTCAGCAGGTCATCTTCAAAAACTGTCTCTGTAGCAGCGAGGAACTCATAATCGATATACCCGTCACCCCTGGAGGGATTAACATTGAAATACCCGACTCTGAATGCGGTAAGGTTCTGAAAGAAGTGTGTTCCCTGGCTGGGATCAATCCGGTAATTTTCCAGTCCTGACTCAACAATTATCCTGGCGCCTGAGATCTGCTGCCATTTGATGGGAATTCCCCTCCATTCATCTGTTGAACCCCATCTGCCCGGACCAATCAGGATATAATTTATTTCCTGGTTGATCAGCCTTTCATTTATCCCCTCGATTCTGCGGGCAATCTCCGTATTCTTTGAAGCTTCAAAGTTCTCGGTTCTCACGTAGACCACATCGCGCAGGTTTCCTATTGTTCCATTGCCAAGGGCCAGGCCGGAATATACAACTGTTTCACTGTTGGCAATTTGCTCAAGCCTGAATTTGATTGTTTCATAGTTTTCAACTATGGGCCGGATTTGCAGGAGGTTAAATATAACCGGCTTTTTACCGGAGGGGTCTATGTTTGCGGCAAATTCTATTTCCACGGGATTGTTCAGCTGTTGCTGGCCGATCTCAAGTACCTTTTTCAGTATACCTGTCAGCGGGAAGAGCTCATACCTGAGGATATTTGAAAAGGTAATAACCTTTCTCCCTCCCCTGACCATTTCGTCACGGATTATGTCATCCTGGTAATCATAGGTTGAGGCGGCAAACTTCAGTGAACCGTCGTCTTCAGCTTCGGCTACAGGCAGTTTCAGCAGGTTTACCGAATCATCAGTGCTGGGTACGAAGCTTGATGGATTAAGGTCCAGGGAATAAAACTCCTGCTGTGTCTCCCTGAGGGCCATTCGTGTATCAGAAAGCTGGATTATCTTGCCGGGGTATTCAGGTGAGAACCTCAGTGACACTCCTCCGTCAACTATGTATTTTCCGAGCCCGAAGGCAAGATTGACATATCCTTCTTCAGGCTTTTCAGGTTCTATCGGATAGAAGTTTACTGATCTTGCAACTCCTGAGAGTGTCGGGTAGAAACGGTTGCCGTACTGCTGTCCGCATACTTCCTGCAGGACTATTCCCATTTTCTCTTCCTCAAGCTGATTTGCGGTAGCTTTCATATAGTTCCTGCTACCCCTGAAGAAGACTGATGCATAGACGCTCTTGATTGCCACGCTGAGAAGTTCCAGCATGACAATGTCATTTTCCGCCTTGGGTATCATGTATGTTGAATATACCCCGGCAAATGGCTGAAAATGGGAATCTTCCAGCAGGCTGGAAGAGCGTATTGCCACCGGTCCGCTGATGATTGATATAAAC
>JAKAXP010000026.1 GCA_021816545.1 Bacteroidota bacterium | reverse complement strand
CGATCTGTAAGCCTTCGGTGGGGAGCTTGAGTTCTTCATAGGAGGAGGTGCACTCCTGGATATAGAGCTGCAGCGCTTCTTCTACGCAATAGGGGTACCTATGTACCAGGGCTACGGACTCTCTGAAGCTTCACCTATCATATCATCCAATTCCACCGCCAGGCATAAGCTGGGTTCATCAGGTTACCTGGTCAACAACATGGAACTTAAGATCTGCGATGACGACGGCAATGAACTGCCCGTTGGACAGAAGGGAGAGATTGTGATCAGGGGAGGTAATGTGATGCACGGATACTGGAAGAACGAAACCGCGACAAGTGATGCAATCCGTGACGGATGGCTATATACCGGCGACATGGGCTACATGAGCGAAGACGGATTCCTTTATGTGCTGGGACGATTCAAAAGCCTTTTAATTGCTGACGACGGTGAGAAATTCAGCCCTGAAGGCATTGAAGAGGCCATCAGCGAGCAGTCAAAGTATATCGACCAGTGCATGCTCTACAACAACCAGAAACCCTACACGGTTGCCCTGATTGTTCCCAACCAGCATGCCCTCAAGGTTTACCTTGAAGACCGTAACATGTCTGCAACCACTGAGGAAGGAAAGAGAGCAGTTCTCAATCTGATTGAAAATGAAGTCAATGAATACCGCATTAACGGAAAGTACGGGCACATGTTCCCGCACCGCTGGCTGCCGGTAGCCCTTGGTGTACTCAATGAGAGTTTCAATGAGGAGAACGGCATGATGAACTCAACAATGAAGATCGTCAGAGGCAAAATCACCGACAGGTACCACGACCTGATTGAATGGCTGTACACGCCTATGGGAAAGATTGTATACAACGAACGCAACATGGAAGAGGTCGAGAAGATGAAGCTCGGCTGATCCGCAATCAGATATCACATATGAAATATCTCATTTTTTCATCTCTCGTCGTAATCGCCGGGGTGATGACCTTTTGCACAGGTGAGAAGGCTCCTGAATGGAAGCCGGCAGAAAATCCAGTTATGACAGCGTGGGGCGAGAACCTCGATCCTGCTTCGCCGTGGGCGGAATATCCACGACCCGCTATGGCCAGGGACGAGTGGTTGAGCCTGAACGGAATGTGGGACTATGCAATCTGTCCAAAGGATGAAGAGCGCCCTGAACCCCAGGGAAAAATCCTTGTCCCCTACCCTGTTGAATCAGCACTTTCAGGAATCAGGGCAAGGATGACTGACTCACTGGCAATATGGTATTCACGTGAATTTGTCATTCCGAAAAAGTGGAATGATAAACAGATAATCATCAATTTCGAAGCCTCGGACTGGGAAACAACTGTATGGATTGATGATAACCTGGCCGCTATCCACAGGGGCGGCTACGATCCGTTCTGGTGCGATATTACCAATTACCTTGCAGATACGAAGAAGCATACACTGGTTGTCAGGGTAACTGATCCCACTGACAGCGGACGCCAGCCGAGAGGAAAACAGGTGATGAAGCCGGGTGGAATATGGTACACGCCTACAAGCGGCATCTGGCAGAGCGTATGGCTGGAACCGGTTGGGAAAACCTGGATTGGTGACCTGCGTGTTGTACCTGACATCGACAACGGAAAACTCAACGTAACGGTGATGGAGGAAAGGTGCCAGGGAGGTCCGGACGGATGCCCGCCGGTGGATATGGCACCGTCACTTGCTGAGATTACTGTTATGTCTGAAGGCAAGACTGTGGCTGTGGCTTCAGGTCTTACCGGTACCTCGGTGACTCTTCCGGTCCCGGAAGCAAGATTGTGGAGCCCTGAAGATCCCTTCCTGTATGACGTGAAGGTGAGACTTATCACAGGAGGACAGGTCACCGATGAGGTGAAGTCATATGCCGGCATGAGAAAGATCTCCCTTGGTGTGACTGAGGACGGCTTTACACGTATACTGCTCAATAACAAATTCGTTTGGCAGAATGGTCCGCTTGACCAGGGATTCTGGCCTGACGGATTGTATACTCCTCCGTCAGATGAGGCAATGAAATATGACCTTGAAATGCTTAAAAAGATGGGATTCAACATGCTGCGCAAGCATGTCAAGGTTGAAAACAGGAGATTCTACTATCATACAGACCGCATGGGCATGCTGGTCTGGCAGGATATGCCAAGCGGCGATGATTACATATGGGGAGACAAACCTGACATCTCCAAAACTGCAGCTGATTCAGCCATGTTTATGGGGGAACTGACAAGGCTGATCGAGACAAAGTTCAACCACCCGTCAATCATAATGTGGGTGGTATATAACGAAGGCTGGGGCCAGTACAACACTCCGGCTGTGACAGACTATGTCATGGCTATCGACACAACCAGGCTTGTCAACAGTGCTTCCGGATGGACAGACCGGGGAACCGGACATGTGCTTGATATTCATCACTATCCCGAGCCAGTGGCACCGGAGGCTGAAAAAGGGAGGGCAATTGTGCTGGGAGAGTTCGGGGGTCTGGGGCTACCCGTGCAGGGCCATACCTGGGAACAGAAGAACTGGGGTTATGAAAAAATGGGCGACACCACTGCCCTGCTTCAGAAGTACACAGATTTCTATTCGGCTGTCAGGCAGATGGTTGCAGAGAAAGGGCTTAGCGCCTCAGTCTACACCCAGACCACTGACGTTGAGACAGAGACCAACGGGCTCATGACCTATGACAGGAAGGTGGATAAGATGGGTTTTGCCAAGGTCAGGAAGGCCATGGAAGGGAGTAGGCAGTAGGCAAGAGGCAAGAGGCAAGAGTGTTGACAAGGTGTCAGGTAACTGAATGATTTACTGCCACTTCACTACTGCCTACTGCCTATTGCCTAATGCCTCAAAAGCAGGCTGATCAAACGATCAGCCTGCTTTTAAATGGCAGGAAGGTCATGAAGTCCGCATGATGGACTATATACGCTTCTGTTGTGCGTTTGACGAGGTCTCCCTCATGGGCGTGGGCCGCAATTATATGGCATACCTCAGGCGGTATCCCGCACTCCTCTGCAAGGCTGACCCCTGAAAAGGGATGCCTGAGATACTGTCCGTATTTACCCTGTACTGCCTTACCGTTCACATCAAGCTCATACTCAAGCATTTTGCCAACATCGGCCAGTATCGCACCGGATACAAGCACATCCATATTGACAGGCAGGTCATTGCGGAAAAATTCATTCATCTTCAGCCCGGCATCGCGTGCAACATGTACGACGCATCGCTTGTGATCCATAAAAGTTACCTTGAGATCAGGTCCGCAAAGCAGCGTAAAGGGAATCCTGTTAAGGTCATCTGCTGTCAGCACACTCCTTTCCAGGGCCAGCTCCCATGTGCGGGCAGTCTTCTCCCTGAGGTCAGGATCACTGATCCAGTCCAGTTCAGGCCAGAGTTTCTTTATCTCCTCAGTCATGGCAGATTATTTTAGATGTGCAATAATGGCATCTGTCATCTGGATTGTTGAGGCTGCTCCCATGTTCACCACTTCGGGTTTCCCGGTCATCTTCATCATATCATAGGTCTTCACCTTACCTTCTTCGATGACCTCTGCAATTGCCCTGCGGATCTTCGTCGCAATCTCCTTCTCGTCAATATAGTCAAGCATCATGCAGGCAGACTCAATCATTGCAACGGGGTTAACAATGGATACATCATATCCTGCATATTTCGGGGCAGATCCGTGAGTTGGTTCAAAAACCCCGATGCCGTCTTCCGAGAACTGGGCGCTGCACGCAAACCCGAGCCCGCCGATCAGTCCTGCAAAGGCATCGGAGACGATATCGCCGAACATGTTACCTGCGACGATTACACCGTAATCCTCAGGATTCTTGGTAAGCCACATCATCTGGGCATCAATGTTTGTGTTCCAGATCTGTATACCGGGAAATTCACTCTTCTGCATCTCCTTTGCAATCTTCCACATGAGGCCTGATGTCTCGCGGATTACATTGGGTTTTTCGCAGACTGTGACCGACTTGTATCCGTATTTTACGGCATGGTTGAATGCAGCCCTTACAATGCGCTCGGTATACTTCCTGGTAAAGATCCTTGTTGAGACTGCCAGTTCCTCCTTCGGGCACCAGCCAAAATTTTCCCTGAACTTGGGATGGGTCATCAGGGCGTCATAAACCTGCTGCGGAGGGTTTGACCACTCCACTCCTCCGTACAGACCTTCGGTGTTCTGCCTGAAGATCACAACATCTACCATCGGTTCCTCCGGGTTGCCGTCACTGCCGCGGCGGATGAAGTTGAGGGGATTACCCTTGTAGCTGCGGCAGGGGCGTACGCATATGTCAAGTCCGAAATGCTGCCTGAGGCCAACAATAGGACTGCTGTAGTTGAATCCCTTACCCTGAAGTGCAGGAGAGAGTTCTGCGGCAGCTTCCTCCTTCGGTTTAGAGGTGATTGCACCAAAGAGGGCAATCTTATGTCTGGCAATGAGATCAATTGTGCGCTGAGGAAGAGGATTCCCCTCACTGCACCAGAAGTCCCAGCCAATATCACCGTAAACATATTCAGCATCAAAACCGGCCGCATCGAGGACGCGGAGAGCCTGTTTCAGTACAACGACACCTATACCGTCACCCGGCAGTGCCACAATTGTCCGTTTAGCCATAGTCGTAAAGTTTTCTGTGTTTTCGTTTCCCGTAAAAATATAGTTTTTATTGTGTTAAAAAAAAGAGTTTCAGCAGGTAAAATTCATAAGGGGTGAAATGGAAAAAAACTATATTTGCCGCTTAACATGTGAAACTGATAAATACGAGGATATTATGGGTGATTTGGGGGAGATAAAGCCGAGGAAGCTGTGGGGTTACTTTGAGGAGATTTGCAGGATACCGAGGCTGTCGAAGAACGAAGGGAAAATCAGGGCCTACCTGCTTGAATTTGCCCGCAACCATAACCTGGAGGCGAGGGAAGACAGCATAGGAAACATACTGATAATCAGAGAGGCTGCTCCCGGCAAGGAGAAGGTTAAAACTGTCGTTCTTCAGAGCCACCTTGATATGGTAGGTGAAAAAAACGCTTCCCATCCGCATAACTGGGACACTGATCCCATCATCCCCGTCATTGACGGGAAATGGGTTTCTGCCAGCGGGACAACACTTGGAGCTGATGACGGAATAGGCATTGCAGCGCAGATGGCCGTTCTGACAGATCCCTACCTTCAGTGCGGACGGATAGAATGTCTCTTTACCGTGGATGAAGAATCAGGAATGACGGGAGCAATAAACCTGAGGCCTGATTTTCTCAGCGGACGGATACTTCTGAATCTCGATTCAGAGGATGAGGGAATACTTTTCATCGGATGCGCCGGCGGGATAGATACACAGGCACTGCTTCCGTACACCCCGGAAAGAGTGACAGCCGGTCATAAGGCAATGAACATTTCTGTGACCGGTCTTCACGGTGGCCACTCAGGTGATGAGATCCATAAGGGGTACGGGAACTCAATAAAGATCATTTCCAGGCTGTTGCAGGATCTTGAAAGGAAATACGGCATCAGGATCAGCAATTTCTCCGGAGGGAACCTTCGCAATGCCATACCGAGGGAGGCATTTGTAACGGTTACGTTCAACCCGTCACATGAGGAGTATATTTTATCCGATACTGCAGCATACCACACCCATGCCAGGGAGGAGTACGGCGCGCTTGAACCTGACCTGAAGGTATCGGCGACTCCCGCAGATGTGCCCGAGTTGGTAATTGACACAACCACCCAGCACAGGCTGCTCGGTGCACTGAGCATTGTGCCTCACGGTGTTCTGGGGTGGTCAAAGGAGATACCTGACCTGGTGGAGACATCGAGCAACCTGGCCACTGTCAGGTTCACCGATGACAATATGATACATGTTGTCACCACCCAGAGGAGCTCGTCGGAGGAGGCCAAACACTATGCGGCCATGAAGGCCGAGACCAGTTTTGACCTGGCAGGTGCCACAGTGACCCACTCCGACGGTTACCCGGGCTGGAAACCGAACATGAATTCGGCAATCCTGAGGCTGATGATCGAATCCTACCGCAAGCTATTTGGCAAGGTGCCACAGGTGAAGGCGATTCATGCAGGGCTGGAGTGTGGACTGATCCTTGAAAAATACAAAGGGATAGACATGATCTCATTCGGTCCCACAATCAGGGGTGCTCATACCCCGGAGGAGCGTATTGAGATTGAAACGGTCCAGATGTTCTGGGACCTGCTCATTGATGTGCTGAGGCACATACCCGAGGAGGAAAACTAACCATACCTGCAGAATTCATTCCCGGATCATTGCTCCGGGTTTACCAGTTGTCAGGCGATTCTATTCGAACTCCTCGAATTCGTCATGCGGAGCACCGCATACCGGACAGGCCCAGCCTGACGGAAGATCTTCAAAGGCTGTTCCCGGTTCAACATCACTGTTCGGATCACCGATGGCAGGATCATAAATGTAGCCGCATACCGGGCACCTGTATTTCTTCATATCCATTGCTGTTTTCTATCTCTTTACCTTGCGTACGGCATCAATCACAGTACCGTCAACCCATTTGATGGCTGCCACCACCCTTTCGTCAAATGCTGCCTTCTCAGGTTTGCCGCAGATCTTCTCCGCCGTCTCCTTTAACTCTTCAATTGTGACAAGCGGCAGCCCCTTTCCCTTTACGGAGTCTATCAGATCCTGCCTGCGTGGGTTGATAGCAATGCCTCTTTCGGTTATAATAACGTCAATCAGTTCGCCAGGCCCGCAGAGCGTCGTCACCCTGTCAACAATCACAGGAATCCTGTCGCGGAATAGGGGTACCGGAATAATGACGTTACGCGCATGGAGACAGTTCTGCCAGCCTCCGATGCCGTGAAGCAGGAGACCGTCAGAGTGAGTCACCACGTTACCGTTGAAGTTCGTATCTATCTCTGTGGCGCCCAGGATCATGATGTCCATCATCGTGGTCAGGTTGCCCTTCGAGTGGTAGTTGTAGGCGTTGAATACCGGGTATGGTATGTGGTTAAGGTTCTTCTCGATTGACTTCACTGAATCGAGGTCAAATGCCTGGGCATCGAGTATATATCCCATCTGGCCCTCCTCGAGCATGTCAACCATATACTTTGTGCTGCCTCCGAAGCCAAACCTGAATTTCCAGCCTTTCTTCCTGAGCATCTGGTGAACGAATACTGCTATTGCAAGGCTTGTTCCGCCGGCTCCTGCCTGCATTGTGGCGCCGTTGCGCAGCAGCCCTGATTTCTCAAGGAACGATGCTGTAAGCTCCGCAATAAGCAACCTGTCAGGGCTTTTGGTTATCTGGGTGGTTCCCGAAACAATCTTTTCCGGGATCCCTATTTTGTCAACGACCACGACATAATCTACATAGTTACCCTCAACCTCCATCGGAAAACACGGCAGGTCAACCAGGTTGTCAGTCACCACAATGACTTTGTCAGCGTAGAGGTAGTCCGGCTTTGCATAGCCAATGACCCCTGTTGCTGACGGCCCGCCTGTACCCCTTGCGTTTCCGAATGAGTCCGCTGCCGGAGCAGCAAGGATTGCTATATCAATTTTAACCTCTCCGTCCTGGATGGCCTGCACCCGTCCACCGTGTGACCTGAGTACTGCCATTCCCTTCATTTTCCCATCCGAGACGAACATGCCAAGGGGGCCGTTCATGCTTCCCTCGATCCGGTTTACTGTGCCGTTTTCCAGGTATTCAATAACCGGGTCATTGCATGGGAATGATGCCGAGGGGAGCCATACCAGGTCTTTGACACCAAGCTCTGAGGCTATTGCAAAGATCTGGTTGCTTACCAGGTCACCGTCACGAAGATGGTGATGGGTTGAGACTGTCATACCGTCTTTCAGGCCGCAACGGACAAGTGCCTCCTTAAGGGAACCAACCACCTTGTTGTTGTCTTCCGGAAAGTCAATGCAGGTTGCTATCGGTGGAGCGTATTTCCTGCCCGTTGGACGATGTTTGCCGACACCCCTGAACGGGACTGCCTCTTTTCCGTTTATCTCATCCGGCACCATGCGGCCGGCTGCATTTTCTACGAGTTTCATGACCGGGTATCCGTTAAGATTTAGCTTTTATCCTCTTCCATCCAGTTTTCAGGCAGCAGACCCAGCCTTACGGCAAGGGTTATTGTCTTTTCTGCCCTTGCCACAACCGGCGGATCTATCATCTTGGTTCCGAGAGCGACCACCCCCAGGCCCTTTTCAAGCGCATCGCGGTAAGCAACAACTATCTTCTTTGCTTTCTCTGTTTCCTCCGGTGAGGGGGAGAAACCCTCCCTGATAACTGCTATCTGGCGCGGGTGAATGCATCCCATTCCTTCGAATCCCATTGCCTTTGAGGAGAGGACATTCTGCAGCAGCCCTTCCATGTCACCAACATCCGAGAAGACGGAGTCAATAGGCTGGATGCCTGCTGCCTTGCAGGCAACCACCAGGCGGTTACGGGCATAAAGCGATTCTTTCCCCTCCTTGGTGCGCTGCACGCCAAGGTCGGCTGTGTAGTCCTCCAACCCTATCGCCAGGGCAACCACCGAATCAGAAGCTGTGGCAATCTCAGTGGCATGCTCAACACCTGCGGCGCTTTCAATAATGGGCATGAGGAATACCGTTTCCGTCTGCCCCAGACCGGTCTTTATTTGCTTTATCTTATTGTCAACCGTGCGGACAGTTTCACCGTTCTCGCATTTTGGGATCAGTACCAGCTGTACATTATGAGGTATCAGTACCTCGAGGTCTTCCAGTCCGCGTTCTCCCTGGTTGATACGGATCATCCTCTCAGCACCGTAAAAGTTCACGGCACGCAGACCGTTCCTTACCAGTATACGGGCTTCATCCTTGCGGTCCGGGGCAACAGAGTCTTCCAGGTCAAGTATGATACCGTCAGGTGAGTGCAGGCCGGCATTGAGGAACATCCCGGGGCTGTTGCCGGGGAGATAAAGCCTGGAAAACCGGTACCTGTCCCGCGATGAGCTGTACATGTTCTCAGGTAACATTTCGGGTATGTAGCTCTTCGTGGTTCCCGTCAGGGTTTTCACTGCAGCCTCAATCCTCGCTGAGATTACAAACGGCAGTGCCCCGGAATCGTTCACCGAAAGCTTTCCGTTTGTGATGCCGAAGTAATCAAGCAGGTACCGGCACTGCTCTTCAATAGCCCTGCCGTACATAGTTTTCACCTTTGATTTGATGTTCAGCTCAATACCGCCTGATTCAGTCAGTTCAAGCGTCACTTCAATGTCAGACCTGACCTTGGGTCCGGCATTGCCGGTAATAGCCTGTTTCATCGTCTACGCGCTGGAATGATGTATAGAACAAACTTAAGAATATTATCCGAGATAGCTAAGCAGTATCCCTGCTGCTATGGCTGAACCGATAACGCCAGCCACATTGGGCCCCATTGCATGCATGAGGAGGTGATTGGTCTTGTCAGCCCTCAGCCCTTCCATTTCGGAGACCCGCGCACTGTCAGGTACGGCAGAAACACCTGCGTTGCCAATGAGAGGGTTGATCTTATTATCGTCCGGGAGAAAGATATTCATCAGTTTTGCAAAGAGTACGCCTCCGAAAGTGGCCATAGCAAATGCGGCAGCCCCAAGACCGAATATCATCACAGATTCCTTGGTAAGGAATACGTCAGCCTGTGTCGAGGCTCCCACCGTAAGCCCTATCAGGATGGTAACAATGTCAATCAGTGAAGTGCGCGCCGTTTCAGCAAGTCGCTTCGTAACTCCTGACTCCTTCAGGATGTTGCCGAAGAAAAGCATCCCGAGCAGTGGCAGGGCGCTGGGTGAAATAAAGCAAGTCAGCAGCAGCCCGAATATGGGAAATAATATCTTTTCGGTCTTGGTGACAGCGCGGGGTGGCTTCATGCGGATGAGCCTCTCCTTTTTCGTTGTGAGCAGCCTCATTATCGGAGGCTGAATCACCGGAACGAGGGCCATGTAAGAATAGGCCGCAATTGCAATGGGGCCGATAAGATTCTTTACTGTGGTACCGTCAGACAGCACATTTATACCGTTGGCAAGTCTTGAAGAGAGGAAGATGGCAGTAGGACCGTCAGCTCCCCCGATAATTCCTATTGCTGCTGATTCCGGCCTGTTGAATCCAAGCAGAAGAGCCCCGATGAATGTTGTGAATATCCCGAGCTGGGCTGCAGCCCCAAGCATAAGCAGCCTGGGATTCGAAATGAGCGAAGAAAAATCTGTCATGGCGCCGATACCAAGGAATATCAGTGGCGGATAGACACCCTTCATCACCCCGAAATATAAGTAGTTGAGAACACTGCCCTGCTGATAGATCCCCACCTGCAGATTCATTCCCCCGTCAGTAAAGAAAGGAATGTTGCCTATTAGTATCCCTGTACCGATTGGAACAAGTAACAGTGGCTCATATTCATACCTGATAGCCAGGAAGATGAAGAAAAGACCCACAAGCATCATTATGAGGTGGCCTGAGGTTGCATTCCGGAAACCGGTGTAATCCCAGAACTGTTTAATCCCGCCGGTAAACGCTGATTCCTGTGAGTCCTGGGGCTGGTAGTTAACAACCTGAGCTGTACTGACCGTACCTGAGTCAGCCAGGGCTTGCTGCCTGTCCTGTTCAGGCTTGACGAATGCCATCCATGCCAGCGATGTTATCACCAGCAGTGCCAGCATCGTCCACGCTTTTCTCTTTGCCATCGCTATCCGATTACCATTAGAACCTCATCCTGAAGAACTGACTGACCGGCATTGATATTGAGGGCAGAAACCTTACCTCCGTTTTCGGCCTTTATTGCATTCTCCATCTTCATGGTCTCCAGTGTACAGACTGTCTGGCCCGGTTTCACCTCATCACCCGGTCTGACAAGGACCTGGATTATGACTCCTGGCAGCGGGGCCCTTACCTCTGATGCCTTGCCGGATACCTTTTCAGGTTCAGGACGGGAATCCTTAACCTGTTTCGGGGGTGCAGGGGCAGGAGCTGCAACACTCCTGACCTTCGGGATTTCGCGCTGCATCTCAACATCATATACTGTTCCGTTCACCTCGATCTTCGCCATATTGCCTTCGACTTCGAGTACATCAACCTCATACTGGTTGCCGTTTATCCTGAACTTGTAATTTTTCATCACTATCCGATTATGCTGATCCTATAGGTTTTTCATGTTGTACAATTTGGAGCTCCATGGCGAATAATGCCTTGAAACCCTTTTAATGGTCATCACACCGCTCTCAACATCATGAAGTTCATTGAAATACTGGTAAAGGGCCATTGCAATTGCAGCGTTGACTTCTCCTGACTGTATTGTCTTGGTTGTCAGCGCTTCGGCAGGGTCTATACCTCTTTTACGGGCGAAACTGCGGAACCTGAAGTTCAGGATGAAGGTAAGTACATACCTGAAGAACCAGTAAACAATAAGCAGGGAAAGGAAAACTATGCCGATACCCACAGCCACAATGGTCCAGGTAAGCGAATCGAGGACTGTAGCAGCCTCAGTAAGATAAATCCAGTTCATGATCATCATTTATCAGAGTGGAATATTACCGTGTTTCTTCATCGGGCCCGGGTCCTTTTTGGTTGCGAGGGTTCTCAGTGCCCTGATAACCCTGAACCTGGTGTTCCTGGGTTCAATCACATCGTCAAGGTACCCGTAGCGGGCCGCTTCATAGGGATTTGCAAACTTATCCCTGTACTCTTTCTCCTTCCTGGCAACGTACTCCTTCCGTTCAGCGGCATCAGCAATTTCGCTTATGGCTTTACCCTCAAGCACCTCTATTGCACCCTGCGGACCCATAACCGCAATTTCGGCTGTTGGCCAGGCATAGTTTATATCGCCCCTGAGCTGCTTAGATGACATAACACAGTGTGCACCGCCGTATGATTTGCGAAGGGTGACCGTAACCTTTGGCACGCTGGCTTCGCCGTAGGCGTACATCAGCTTTGCTCCGTGGATAATGATTCCGCCATACTCCTGTGTTGAACCTGGAAGGAACCCGGGAACGTCGACGAAGGTGACTATCGGGATATTGAATGCATCACAGAAGCGGATGAAACGTGCGGCCTTGCGCGATGCTTCGATATCAAGGACGCCGGCAAGATATGCAGGCTGGTTAGCAACTATGCCGACAGGCATGCCGTCAAAACGGGCATACCCGACAACTATGTTTTTTGCATAGGCTTCATGAACCTCGAGGAAATCATGATGGTCTACCACCCTGACAATTACATCCTTGACATCATATGGCTGGTTGGGGCTCTCGGGGATGAGGTCATTAAGCTCGTCCTCAAGCCTGTCGATCGGGTCATCGCATTCAAGCTGCGGAGGCTCCTCAAGGTTGTTCTGGGGCATGAATCCCAGCAGTTTCCTGATAAGATCAAGCCCTTCCTTCTCTTCATCAACTGCAAAGTGGGCAACACCCGATTTGGTTGTGTGAACCCCCGCACCGCCGAGATCGTCTATTGTGATATCCTCACCGGTGACTGCCTTTGCGACCTTCGGGCCGGTAACGAACATGTAGCTGCTCTTGCGGCTCATTATAATGTAGTCAGTAAGTGCTGGCGAATAGACAGCGCCGCCGGCACATGGACCGAAGATGGCAGAAATCTGCGGGATCACACCTGAGGCCAGGATGTTGCGCTCGAAAATTTCAGCATATCCTGCAAGGCTTCTCACCCCCTCCTGGATTCGTGCACCGCCTGAGTCATTGATTCCGATGACCGGGGCGCCTGCCTTCATTGCCTGATCCATGATCTTGCAGATCTTCTGGGCAAAGGTCTCTGACAGGGAACCGCCAAAGACTGTGAAATCCTGTGCAAAGACGTATACAACCCTGCCGTCGATTGTTCCGTGGCCGGTGATTACTCCGTCAGAGAGGAATTTCTTGTCAGCCAGCCCGAAATCCTCGGTCCTGTGTGTAACAAACATGTCATATTCCTCGAAGCTTCCTTCGTCAAGAAGCATTGTAATACGTTCCCTGGCCGTGAGCTTACCCTTTGAGTGCTGGTCCTCTATCCTTTTATCACCGCCGCCCTTGCGGGCCTTCTCCCTGAAATCAAGGAGCTGTTTTATTCTTTCCTGACTGTTCATTGAACCTGTTATTTTTTGTTTTCGCTGTTTTTGTCCTCGCACAGTTCGGTAAGTACACCGAAAGTAGATTTAGGGTGAATAAATGCAATGCTCAGTCCCTCAGCTCCCTTCCTTGGGGCAGTGTCAATAAGTCTGACCCCTGCAGCCTCTGCTTCACGAAGCCTTTCCTCAATGTTGTCAACGGCAAAAGCAATATGGTGGATCCCTTCTCCCCTCTTCTCTATGAACTTGCCCACCGGTCCTTCCGGATCAGTTGACTCAAGCAGTTCGATCTTGGTCTGTCCTATCATGAAAAAGGCAGTTTTGACCTTCTGGTCAGCCACTTCCTCGATGTTGTAGCATTTCAGGCCAAGCACCTTCTCGTAAAATGGAAGTGCTTCGGCGATTGAATTGACTGCAATCCCAATATGCTCAATATGTGTAGGTTTCATGAAACAATCGTTTAAGGATGAGATAAAATTAGAGCATGCAAGTTAAATCTATTTAACTCAGCCTCACACGATAAAAATCATGTTTTGGGTCTCAGAAGGGGAAATCGGAGGGAACGGCTTTCAGCTCCTCTGTCTCAGGTTTGGAGGCAGCCTCATGGATGGGATTGCCGTCGACGAAGATGGCCCTGTAAGGCCTGGTCGGGCATGCATGCTCACATGCTCCGCAACCGATGCATATTTCGTCCTTAACTTCAGGAATAAGCAATTTGCCCTCGTACGGGACCATATGGCATGACTTTGTCGGGCAATGTTCAGAGCATGCGCCGCAGGCGGTCTTCTCAGTATGTACAATACAATTGTCCTTGATAAATACAGCCTTGCCTATCTGCGTCAGTTTCTTTGCCTCAAGCATCAGTGGCATGATGGCACCGGTGGGACATACATCGGTGCAGCGCGTGCACTCGTAATTACAGAATCCGCTGTGGAAGTCCATCCTGGGCTGCATGATACCGGCAAACCCGTATTCACTGACTGATGGCTGGAGAACGTTTGTAGGGCAGGCATTGACGCACAGTGTGCAGGCAGTGCACCGGCTTGTAAAAGTCGATATCCCTGATGATCCGGGAGGTGACACCGGGTAGAGCCTGTCTTCCTTCACTGTCGAATCCTTTGTGGGTGTGGGCACTGTACCCTGTCCCCTGAGCAACTGTGAGCCTCCGGCGAGAAGAACCAGTGAACCGGCAATGAAACCGCGCCGTGACTTATCGGTATCAGCATCACCTCCGGACTTTTTCTTCAGCGTGACGAGGCCGTATGAGAGGCCGCTCTCCTTGCAGGAATCAATGCAGTTGAAACAGTTGACACACCTGCTGAGATCAACTGTTTTGTTGAGAAAATCGATGCATGATGCCTTGCATGACATGGCACATCTTCCGCAACGGGTGCATTGTGATTCCTCGAACTTTATCCTGAAGAGCGAAACCTTGCTCAGAAGACCAAGAAGCGTTCCAACCGGGCAGACAGTATTGCAGTATAACCTGCCGTACCTGAATGCAAGAATACCGGTAAGGAGCAGAAATGCAGAGGGGACGATATAAGCCGCAAGCTCATAGGGCTTTATGTCGACGTGATAAATTGAATATATGTCGAATTTGCCGAGCAGGGCTGCCAGCATATTATTTATTACAAGCACCACCGGCTGGCCAAAGTAGGTCATCAGCCTCCCGAATGTGCTGTACGGGTCAAGAATTGTAAGCACATAAACACCTCCGAGTGCCATTATGCCGGCTGTAATTCCAAGAATGAACCAGCGGAGGGCTGTGTATGGCTTTTTGTAACCGTACCTGCGGAAGCGCCTCTTTACAAGGCCGCCAATACGACTTATGCCATCCTGCATTATACCCAGCGGGCAGAGAAAGGAACAGTATGTCCGGCCGGTAAGAAGTGTAAGTATCAGGATAACGATGAATCCTGTGGAGGCAGCCACGCCGGCGATTACAAACTTCAGGAATGAGGGTACAAACTGAAGGTAAAGAATGGGGCCGAAGGCCTTGTCGCCCAGGATACCCCTGAAATCAATGAAAAGAAAGGCAAAAAGAAGGAGTACCAGGAGGGC
>JAKAXP010000302.1 GCA_021816545.1 Bacteroidota bacterium | reverse complement strand
CGGATCGATGGCGCGACTGCCAGACCTGATGAAACTGTCTGAAAAGTTTGGCATCAAAATCATTTCAATCCGTGACCTGATACGTTACCGCCTCGGTATTGAATCAATAGTTGAGATGGGTGAACAGGTTAAGCTGCCTACGGAGTACGGTGACTTTGACTTCATCCCTTTCCGGCAGGTCAGCAACGGACTGGAGCATGCTGCACTCGTCAAAGGACAATGGACCAAGGATGAGCCTGTACTTGTAAGGGTTCATTCCTCCTGCTTCACGGGTGACATTTTTGCATCGAAGCGGTGCGACTGCGGGCCGCAGCTCCACAAAGCCATGCAGATGGTTGAGGCAGAAGGCAAGGGCGCCATTATCTATCTCAGCCAGGAAGGACGCGGGATAGGTTTAATAAACAAGATCCGTACATACAAGCTCCAGGAACAGGGCCGTGACACGGTGGAGGCCAACATAGAGCTGGGTTTCCGGGAAGATGAACGCGACTATGGCATAGGTGCCAACATAATGAGAGGCATCGGTCTAGGAAAGGTCCGTCTCATCTCCAACAACCCGGTAAAGAGAGCGGGGCTTGAAGGGTATGGCATTTCAATCGTAGAAACCATACCGCTTGTCATAGAAGCCAACCCCTTCAATTCATTCTATCTGGAGACAAAGGCCACCAAGATGGGGCACAGCCTTACATGCTACAAGACGCCAACAAAGGGCGAAAATGACTGACCGGAAACCGCGGATAGTATTCATGGGCACGCCGGAGTTCGCCGTCGCGAGCCTGAAGGCGCTGCATGATTCCGGATGCGATATCGCAGCCGTGGTGACTGTCCCTGACAGGCCGGCAGGCAGGGGAAGAAAAATGACTTTCAGCCCTGTAAAAGATTATGCACTTGATAATAAACTGCAGCTCCTCCAACCGGAGAAGCTGCGTGATCCGGAATTTATATCGAAGCTGAAGGACCTGAATGCGGACATTTTTGTAGTTGTTGCATTCCGTATGCTTCCTGAGGCTGTTTGGAGCATCCCTCCAATGGGAACATTCAATCTCCATGCTTCCCTCCTGCCTCAGTACCGTGGCGCGGCCCCGATCAATCACGCAATTATGAACGGCGAGACCCGGACCGGAGTCACAACCTTCCTGATCGACAAAGAGATAGATACGGGGATGATCCTCCTCTCCCGCGAGGCGGAAATTTCACCCGATGATACTGCAGGCAGTCTTCATGACCGCCTTATGCTGACCGGGGCCGCGCTTACAGTGGATACGGTGGATGGACTCTTTACCCGATCACTTAAACCAAAACCGCAGAAAAGTGTTGCCGGAGAGCAGTTAATGCCTGCACCAAAGATATTTCCCGCTGACACTGTCATCGACTGGAAAAAGCCGGCGAAATTGGTGCACAACCTTATCAGAGGTCTTTCACCCTATCCCGGTGCAACCACCTCGCTCAGAAAGGGTGATAACCTGATCCGGCTCAAAGTACTGGGAAGCAATCTGTACATTGACTTTGACAGCCACGGAAACAATGGCGGGAACAATCAGAAGGACAGCCAGCCCGGCACCTTCCCGGGGAGACTGACAATCATGGAAAAATCACGGCTTATTGTTTCCTGCGGTGAGGGCACTGTGGAGATAACATCGCTGGTTCCGGAGGGCAGAAAGAGGATGAGTTCTGCCGAGTTCCTCCGCGGATTTGATCCTGCAGGCTGGGAACTGGCCTGATATACCCTACCTTAGCCTGAGTTTCTGCCCGGGACGGCATTCGGCCCCCTCGTCCATCAGGTTCATCTTGTAGAGTGACGATAGCCTGATTGCATATTTCTGTGAAATACTGTGCATTGTCTCGCCCGCAATTGCTGTGTGAACTGACAAGCCCTGCGCCGCTTTCGTCCGTTTCGGCTGGAGGTAAATAATCTGTCCGGGTGTCAGAGGGGCTCCCGGGGCAAGGTCATTGTACCGGGTAATCTCCCATGAGAGAAGCTGGTGTTTTTCTGCGAGAGACTCGTATGTATCCCCGGCCTCGACAACTATATATTCAACATTGTTATTCTTCATGGTCTTATTTCCCGTGCTGAGGCTTATCACCTTTATAGGCTCTTCGGCATCCGGGAAGGTGGCCTTTCTTCCCGGCTCAGCCAATGTACCTGTTGTATCAGCAACCTTTGCTGATTGCTGTGCAGCAACCACGGCACCTGGTGCAGACGTCACAGATGTGTCGGGAACATTCTTTCCGGAAGTCTGTGCTGACCTCACAGTACCTGACTGTCCGGCACCTGGCTGCTGTGCTGCAGCTGCAGTAGCTGTTCCCCCCGAATCATATGCCCAGAGCCTGTACTCCTCTATCTTGCGTATCAGAAGTTCGGGATATTTCGGGTCAGTGGCATAACCTGCTTTCTTCAGACCGTGAGCCCACCCCTTGTAATCGGTGTTCCTCAGGTTAAAGAGATCCCTGTAACGGGAACCGTTAACCAAAAAATCCGAATGATCACGATACGACTGCTCAACCGATTGGTATGATCTGAAACATTCTCCCCGCCGGTTATCGTCATGATAGATTTTCTGTCCGCTCCAGTCACTGTGGCACTTGATCCCGAAATGGTTGTTCCCCTGCGTGGCCAGCCTGCTGCGTCCGTAATCTGATTCAAGCATCCCCTGGGCCAGGGTGATGCTGGCCGGTACACCGGACCTCTTCATCTCACTTACAGCAAGTGAACCATACTTGTTTAAGTACTCAAGTGCATAATCCGGGGCAGGACCCGTGGCAGGTGTGCTCCTGGCTGCCCTGCGCGCCGGGCTGCATGAGTTTAACAGCAAAACACCGATAAGAAGAGTATACAGAGACAGGTTTTTCATCAGAAGCCTTTTGGCAAAAATATAAAAATGTCGGCACCCCCGGCAAATCATGCGGACCGGCGCAAAAATATTATTACTTTTATGGCACTGTAAATCACTGATATTGTCTATGAAGAAGAGGGAATCCATTATCTCCTTCCTTGAGTACAGCAGTATTGATGAGCTGCCGGAGGGTGAAAGGACACTTGCCGGAGAAGCCATTAAGGCTGCATCGGGGGCCTATGCGCCCTATTCACGTTTCATGGTAGGTGCGGCAATACTGCTTGATGACGGCACCGTGGTAAGAGGTGCCAATGTTGAGAATGCCGCCTTCCCGTCAGGCAGTTGTGCAGAAAA